>VGRW01000134.1 GCA_016875225.1 Deltaproteobacteria bacterium | reverse complement strand
GGGGCCCAGTACAGCGCGATTCTCCCCGCGCCCGCGGCGACGTCGAGCGCGCGCCCGGCGCGAGGCAGCTCGGCGTCGAGCTCGGCGAGCCAGGTCGGAGCGGCGAGGTCGGCGGACCCGGCCTCGCGCCAGATCCGGTCCCAGCGCTCGCGCTCCGCGTCCGCCATCGCCCGGCTCAGCGCCCCTTCCAGACCGGCTTGCGCCTGGCGACGAACGCGGCCTGCGCCTCGCGCGCGTCCTCGGTCTTGCGCAGCGGGCGGCCGAGCTCCTCCTGGCGGCGCCAGGCCTCTTCGAGCGGGAGCGCGAGCAGCTCACGTACACCGGACCGTGTCGCGCGGACCGCGAGCGGCGCGTTGGCCGCGATCGCATCCGCGTACTCGAACGCCGCGTCGAGAAGCGACCCGGCCGGGACGATCCGATTCACCAGCCCGATCTCGAGCGCGCGCTCGGCCGGGATCGGCTTCGCCGTGAGCAGGAGCTCGTGCGCGTTCACCCAGCCGATCTGGCGCGGCAGCAGCACGGTCGCGTTTCCGGTCGGGTAGAGGCCGATCGCGACCTCCTCGAGGGCGAACGTGGCGTGCGGGGCCGCGACGCGGAGCTCGGCGGCGAGCATCAGGTCGAAGCCGCCCGCACGCGCGTGGCCGTTGATCGCCGCGACCAGCGGCTTGCCCAGGTCGAAGCCGGCGAGAAGCGCGGTCGACACGTTGCGCAGACCCTCGAACGCCTCGGGGTCGATCCGCTCGCCTCGCGCGAGCGCCTGCGACACCGGGATCGTCTCGCGCATGTCCATTCCGGAGCAGAACACGCGCTCGCCGGCGCCCGTCAGAACCGCGCAGCGGATCGCGTCGTCGCGCGCGATCTCGCGCCAGCCGTCGGCGAGCGCGCGGAGCATGCCCGGGTCCAGGGCGTTCGCGCGCTCGGGCCGGTCGATCGTGATCAGAGCCACGTGCGGGTGGGCTTCGGGCCGCGAGAGCCGGATCGGCATGTCCTAGTGGTGGAACAGGCGCAGCTGGGTGTGGACCATCGCGATGCCGTACTCGCGGCAGGCGGCTTCGATCTCCGCGTCGCGCGTCGAGCCGCCCGGCTGCGCGATGAACTTCACGCCGTGGCGAGCGGCGTGGTCGATGTTGTCGCGGAACGGGATGAAGCCGTCGGACACCAGCGAGACGCCGTCCAGGCGCGATAGCCAATCGCGCCGCTCTTCGGGTCCGAGCAGAACGAGTGGCTGGTCCAGGACCTCGCGCAGCGCCGCCTCCTCTGAAGGGACCAGATCGCCCTCGATGTAGCGTACGCGCCAGTTGATCCGGTCCTGCCGCTTCACGCCCTTCTTGAAGCGCAGACCCAACACCTTCGGGTGTCGGCCGAGGTGCCAGACGTCGGCCTTCGCGCCGGCGAGCTTCGTGCAGTCGACGCGGCTCTGCTGGCCCGCGCCGATCCCGATCATCTGTCCGTCGAGCGCGTAGCCGACCGAGTTGGACTGGGTGTACTTGATGGCGATCAGCCCCAGCACCAGGTCGCGGGTCGCCTCGGGGGTGAGCGTGCCGCAGACCGTCTTCGCGACGTCGGCGGGCGTCACCTTGCGGTTGTTCCGGTCCTGCACCAACCGCACGCCGAAGAGCTCGCGCGCCTCGCGCTCGGGCGGACGGAAGCCCGCGTCGGCCTGCAGCACGATGAACGACCCCGACTTCTTCTCGCAGAGCGTGCGCAGCGCCTTCGGCTCGTAGCCGGGCGCGATGATCCCGTCCGAGACGACGCCCTTCAGAAAATCGGCGGTGGCCTCGTCGACCACGTCCGAGAGCGCCACGAAGTCGCCGAAGGAACACTTCGGGTCGGCGCCGCGCGCGCGAACGTAGGCGAGCGCGGCGGGCGTGAGCGATTGCCCCTGAACCTCGTACGCGCGCGCGAGATCGTCGGGCAGCGGCACCGCCACCGCAGCGCCCGCGGGCGAGACGTGCTTGAAGCTCGCGGCGGCGGGCAGGCCGAGCGCCTCGCGCGCCTCCGACACGAGCTGCCAGGCGTTCAGCGCGTCGAGCAGGTTGATCAGCGAGGGCGTGCCGCCGAGCAGCTCGACCGGGAGCTTGCCGCCGTCGAGCGGCTCGAGCGCGGCGAAGCCCTGGGTTGGATTGCAGCCGTACTTGAGTCGCATCGGGGCGGGTCCTCCCTCCGGGGCGGGTCGTGAGAATGCGCGATGGGCCCGGATTCCTCAACGCGAGGCGGCGCGAGGGCGCTGCACCTGCTGTGCGCGCGCTGCAGTGCCGAGCCGCGCCGACGCCCGCCGGGGCCGCGCGGAGCTGGCATCGCGGTTGCATTTCCCCGGGCCAGCCCCCTTTGGAGATGCGCGATGAGCCCGATCGATCCTTCGAACCGCCCGCCCGCGAGCCCCCCGAGCGTTCAGAGCGGGGCGGGCGAGACGATCGTCGAGCTGTCCTTCGCGCTGCTGATCGTCGGCATCTGGCTCGTGACGTGCCTGGCCGGCTAGGAGCGCGGAGTCAGTCGCGCAGGATGCGGATCGCGAATCCGTCTTCGGTCGTGCGCACGAACTCGCCGCGCAGCGGCTTCGGCGCGATTCCCTTCGCGGCGAGGTAGCGGACCTCGACGGGCGTGCCGGGCGCGAGCGAGAGCACCGGGCCGACGATCCGAGCGCCGCTCGGCGAGACGTCCGCGATCGCGCCGCGCTCGACCCGGCCCGCGACGAGGATCTCGACCAGGATCCGCGAGCGGCAGCGGGGCGCCGCGCGCGGCGAATCGAAGCCGGACGGATTCGGTGCGGCGGAGTTCTTCGGGGCGGCCATTCCGCCTCGAGATCGGCCCGTCGCGGGGACGGCTTGATATGCTGCGCGTCCCCGCACGAGGAACGAGATTGCGCTTCACCTTGCCCGCGCTGCGACTCCTGCCGCGAAATCTGATCTCTCGCGCCGCCGGTCGCTTTGCGGGCCTGCAGCTTCCCGGCCCGTTGCTTCGCGGCGAGATCCGCCTCTTCGCACGCGCGTTCGGGGTGGATCTGTCGGAGGTGCGCGATCCGCTCGAGTCGTTCGGCTCGCTGCAGGACTTCTTCACGCGGGCGCTCCGCGACGGCGCGCGCAGCATCGATCCGGCGAGCGAGTCGCTGGTGTCGCCCTGCGACGGCGCGTTCGGGGAATCGGGCCTCGTGCGCGACGGGCAAGCGTTCCAGCTGAAGGGGCGACCCTACGGACTGAGAGAGCTGCTCGGAAGCGCTGCCGACGCCGCGGCGTTCGAGGGCGGCGTCTACGCCACGATCTACCTGTCGCCGCGCGACTACCACCGCTTCCACACGCCTTGCGCCCTGCGCGTGGAGCGAACGACCTATCTGCCCGGAACCCTCTGGCCGGTGAACCGGATCGGCCTGGAAGGCGTCGACGCGCTGTTCGCGCAGAACGAGCGGATCTGCGCGTTCGTGCGCGCGAGCCCGGGCCACGCACTCCTGTGTCTGGTCGCGGTGGGCGCGACGATGGTCGGAAAGGTCCGGCTCGGCTTCGACTCGCTCGAGACCAACCGTGCGGGCGCGCGCGAGGAGCGGCGCAGCTACCCGGGCGGAATCGCGCTCGCGAAGGGAGCGGAGTGGGGCCGCTTCGAGTTCGGCTCGACGATCGTGCTCCTCGCGCCGCCGGGCGCGGTCGAGCTCGAGGCGCGCGCCCCCGGAACTCCCGTGCGGCTCGGCGAGCGGATCGGGCGACTAGCGCTTGGCTGAGCCCCGCGGCTTGCGCGGCTTGCGCGCAGAGCGCGAGGCGGCCGCGCGCAGGGCCGCGCCGTGCGCGAGCTCGAGCCAGTCGCGAAGCGCCTGCGGGTCCTCGAACGCGTCGGCCGGCGCCTCCCAGTACGACATCACGACCGGCTTCGCCCGCGCGCTCGTCTCGTACTCGAACGGCCGGCTGCCCGCGGCCTCGAAGCGCTCTCGAGTCTGGGAATCGGTCTTCAGGTAGAGCACGTCGGCCGCGACCAGCCCGACCATGTGCTCGCCCAGGTACAGCCCGTAGCCGCCGAACATGCGGCGGGCGCTCGCGCGGCCGAGGCCCGCGGTCGCCTCGCCGACCAGCAGCTCGAGCAGGTAGGTCACGAAGCCGCTCGCCATGGGTTCCCCCGTCCGAGCCCCGAGTGTAGAGTCGCGCGAATGGAAACGTTGGCCGGCGGCTGTCACTGCGGAGCGGTGCGCTTTCGCGTGGAGGTCGAGGACTTCGAAGCGAGCGACTGCAACTGCTCGGTCTGCTCGAAGAAGGGGATGCTCCACCTGATCGTCCCGCCCGAACGCTTCGAGCTGCTCCAGGGCGCCGAGGCGCTGTCGACCTACACGTTCAACACGGGCGTGGCGAAGCACCGCTTCTGCCGGATCTGCGGGATGCACCCGTTCTACACGCCGCGCTCCCATCCCGACCAGGTGGACGTGAACATCCGCTGCCTCGACGGCGACGCTTGGCGGCGCTTCGCGATCCGCGAGTTCGACGGGAAGAACTGGGAGGCGAACGTGGGGGCGATCCGCTGAGGCCCCGCTCGGAGGCGTGGTGAGTCGTTGGCTCTGGCGAGGGGCGGCGCTGGTCGCCGCGCTGATCGCGGCCTCGGCCGCGGGCGCGCTGCTGCTCCGCGCGTCGTGGCAGGCGCAGAGCGCGCGCGAGCTCGAGATCCGGACGCCCGCGGGAATCGACGAGGGCGCGTTCGTGCCGATCGGCGGGATCGAGCAGTGGGTGCACATCCGCGGCGAGGACCGCGCGAACCCGGCGCTGCTGATCCTGCACGGCGGCCCGGGCGGATCGCTGTCCGCTCTGGTGGCGCTGTTCCGCGACTGGGAGAAGCACTTCACGGTCGTGCAGTGGGACCAACGCGGGTCGGGCAAGACCTTCACCCGCAACGGCGCCGCAGGTCAGGGCGAGCTCTCGATCGAGCGCATGACGCAGGACGGGATCGAGGTGGTCGAGCACCTGCGCGAGCGGCTCGGCCAGCCGAAGATCCTGATCGTCGGTCTGTCCTGGGGGACGGTGCTCGGCGCGCAGATGGCGAAGCGCCGCCCCGACCTGCTCCGGGCCTACGTCGGAACCGGCCAGGTGGTCGACAAGGACGAGAAGGAGAAGCGGATCTACGCCGACCTGATCGCGAAGGCGCGCGAAGCGGGCGACGCGGAGGCGCTCGCCGCGCTCGAGGCGATCGGCACGCCTCCTTTCCGCAGCTACGACGATCTGCTGATCCACAGGAAATGGTCGCTGCGCTACGACGTCGCCTCGGAGCGCGAGCTCGAGTCGAAGCTGCGGCCGCTCGTGCTCGCTTCACCCTTCCACTCGCTGCTCGACATTCGCAGCCTTCTGGTGGCGCCGCGGTTCGCCGGCCGCCGCACGCACGAGGAGATGAACCGCTACGACGCGCGCGAGCTCGGCACGCGCTTCGATCTGCCCATCTTCCTGATCACCGGTGACGCGGACGCGGTCACGCCGGCCGATCTCGCGAAAAGCTGGTTCGACGATCTCGACGCGCCGGTCAAGGAGTTCGTCCTGCTCCCGAGCGGCGGACACGCCGCGCTGCTCTCGATGCCCGACGTGTTCCTGCGCGAGCTTCTCGCGCGGGTGCGGCCGCGGATCGGCTAGGAGCCTGACCCGAGAGTGAGTGCCGGGGCGCGCCGGATGGGGGTCTCCTCAGCGGTGCCCGGCACAGCCGACCGCTTCGTCGACCCCCATC
>VGRW01000133.1 GCA_016875225.1 Deltaproteobacteria bacterium | reverse complement strand
TGTTCTTCGTCGATCTGCCGACCCATGCGGAGCGCGTCGAGATCCTGGCGATCCACCTGCGCGGGCGCAGCCGTGATCCGCTGCAGTTCGACCTCGAGGAGCTCGCGACGCAGGCCGCGCGGCTCTCCGGCAGCGAGCTCGAGCAGGTGGTGAGCGCGGGGCTCTACACGGCGTTCACCGAGAACCGCGATCTCTCGTGGAACGACCTGGCCAACGCGATCACCGAGACCGTTCCGCTCTACGAGACCTACGAGGAGCGGATCAAGGAGCTGCGCGACTGGGCGCGAACGCGCGCGCGCCCGGCGACGCTCGACGCGAAGGCGGCGGATCTGTTCAGGGGACGCTAGCGGATCCGGCGCGCACTTCGTTCGAGAGCGCCTCGCCACGGCCGAATCGCACCAGGTTGCGCAGGAAGATCCGATTCCGGCGCGCCTCGTTTCCGCGCGAGACCGACGAGTTGTGCGGCGTCGCGATCACGTTCGGGAGCGTCCAGAGCGGTGAGTCGGCGGGAAGCGGCTCCTCGGCGAAGACGTCGAGATACGCGCCCGCGACGTGGCCGCCTCTCAGCGCCGCTATCAGCGCGCGCTCGTCCACGATTCCGCCGCGCGCGACGTTCAGCACGCGGGCGCCGCGCGGCAGCAGCGCGAGCGCCTCCGCGTCGATCACCCCGCGAGTCTCGTCGCTTAGCGGGCACGCCAGCGCCAGCCAGTCCGCGCGCGGAAGCAGCTCGCGCAGCCGTGCGGGCGGATGGAGCTCGTCGACGGGGTCGCCCGCTTCGAGCGGGCGCCGTCGCACGCCGATCACGCGCATGCCGAGCGCGTGTCCGAGCCGCGCGATCTCGATTCCGATCCCGCCGACGCCCAAGACGAGCAGCGTCTGTCCGGAGACGTCCGCCGGAACGTTCGGCTCGACGATCGGCTCCCAGGAGCGCCTGCGCTGCGCGTCGAGCCAGTGCGGGAACCCGCGCGCGAGCATCAGCAGCCCGGCGATCGCGGTCTGGGCGATCGGAACCGCCGAGGCTCCCGCGGCGGTCGTCAGCCGGACGCCGCTTTCGACGAAGCGCTGGAACACGGGGTGATCGACGCCTGCGTTGAAGACCTGCAGCCAGCGCAGATTCCTTGCTGCGAAGGCCGCGGCGAAGAATGCGCGCGATCGATCCGGGAAGAGATCGCCAGAGAAGTACGCCAGCTCGATCCGGGCGCAGCGGGCGGCGTCGATTCGCGCCTCGGGGTCTTCGCCGACGACGATGCGCTCGAGTTCCAGTCCCCCCTCGCGCGCGGCCGCGTCGAGCGCGTCGGCATTTCGCGCGAGGAAGCGCTCCGAAACCAGAAGGCCGCGCGGCGCCACGCTCAGGCCAGCCGCGGGAGGCGCGGGGTCGAATCGTCCACGACGGGAGCATACCGCGGGGCGCCGGCTATGATGCGCGCGTGCAGCCGAGCGTGGGCATCCCGATCTGCCAGGACGATCGCGGCCGCTTCCGACCCGGGCGAACCTACCACTACGTCCACGCCGCGTACGCGGCCGCGATCTCGCGCGCGGGCGGGATTCCGCTCTACCTGCCCGAGCAGCCCGGCGCGTCCGCGCTCGTATCGCGCGTCGACGCGCTCCTCGTTCCGGGCGGCGGCGATCTCGCGCCCGCCCGGCCCTACCCTCCGCACGTCTCGTTCGACCTCGTCCCCGCCGCGCAGCTCGAGTTCGATCGCGCGCTGCTCGAGGCGGCGCTCGGCCGTGGCCTGCCGGTGCTCGGCATCTGCTACGGCATGCAGCTGCTCGCGCTCGCGTTCGCCGGCGCGCTTCACCACGACATCGCGAGCGACGTGCCGGGCGCCGGTCCGCACCGCCTGCCCGAGCTCGAAGGGCGACACGAGATCCGGATCGAGCCGGGCTCGCGACTCGCAGCCATTGCCGGGCAAGCAGAAGCGCGCGTCGGCAGCCGGCATCACCAAGCGGTGTCGGACGCGGGCCCGCGCCTGCGCGTCTGCGCGCGAGCTTCGGACGGCGTGATCGAGGCGATCGAACGCCCGGACGGCGCCTTCTGCCTGGGGGTGCAGTGGCACCCCGAGACCGACGCGGACGCGCTCGCGGATTCGCTTTTCCGCGCCTTCGTCTCGGCGGCGAGCTAGACCCGGAGCGCCCGCCGAAGCCGAGGCAGAAGTCGCGCGCCGAGAAGCGCGGCGAGAATTCCAGTATGGACGAGCGGCTCGCGAAGATCCGCCTTCACCAGCCACAGGAAGTGCAAGCAGCCCGCAATCCCCGCGGCGTACACCAGACGGTGCAGGCGGACCCAGCTCCGGCCGAGCCGGCGCTGCCAGCCGCGCGTGGAGGTGATCGCGAGCGGGAGCAGCAAGACAAATCCCGTGAGGCCCGCGCTCACGTACGGCCGCTCGAGCACGTCCTCGACCAGCGTGTCCCACGCGCCCCAGAGATCGACCAGCGCGTAGCTCAGCAGATGGACCGTGCAGTAGCCGAAGGCCGCGAGCCCGAGCGTGCGGCGGTACGGGGCGAGCCAGGACCAGCCGAGCGCGCGGCGCACCGGTGTGACCGCGAGCGATGCGAGCAGGAGCCGCAGCGTCCAGTTCCCGGTCGTGTGCTCGAGCGTCTCGACGGGGTTCGCGCCCAGCGTCCCGCGAAGCGCGGAGAGGCCGAGCCAGGCGAGAGGCAGTAGAGTGAGCGCAACCACAGCCCCCTGCCCGCAAAGCCGCGCGAACCGCTCCGATCCTTCGCGCAATCCCCCCATCCCGCGCTCAGAAGTTCGCGCGAAGGTCCATTCCGGCGTAGAGCTGCGCCACCTGCTCGGCGTAGCCGTTGAACGGAAGCGTGCGCCTGCGGCGGAAGTCGCCGATGCGCCTCTCGCGCTTCTGGCTCCAGCGCGGATGGTCGACCTCGGGATTCACGTTCGAGTAGAAGCCGTACTCGTTCGGAGCCGCCAGGTTCCAGCTCGTCTGCGGCTGCGTCTCCTGCAGGCGGATCGAGACGATCGACTTGATGCTCTTGAAGCCGTACTTCCACGGCACGACCAGCCGGAGCGGTGCGCCGTTCTGCCCTGGCAGGTCGCGGCCGTACATTCCGGTGGCCAGCAGCGTGAGAGGGTGCATCGCCTCGTCGATGCGCAGGCCCTCGCGGTAGGGCCAGTCGAGCACCGGGCGGCGCTGGCCGGGCATTCGGGCCGGGTCGTGAAGCGTGCGGAACGCGACGTACTTTGCGCGCGACGTCGGCTCGAAGCGGGCGAGCACCTCGCGGAGCGGCAGCCCGCGCCACGGGATCACCATCGACCAGGCCTCGACGCAGCGCAGCCGATAGATCCGCTCGACCAGCGGCGTCGCGGCCAGGAGCTGCTCGAGCGAGACGTTGCCAGGCTTGGCCACCTCTCCCTCGATCGAGACGGACCAGGGCCGCGTGACCAGCGCTCCCGCGTTCTCGGCCGGGTCTCCCTTGTCGGTGCCGAGCTCGTAGAAGTTGTTGTAGCTCGCGGCATCCTCGAACGGCGTCTGCGGCTCGTCGGTAGAGAAGCCGTCCGGCGAATCCGCCGGGCGTGCCGTGCCGTCGCCCTCCGCTCGCCCGCAGCCGGGCAGCAGCAGGAGACCCGCTGCGACCGCCGCGGTGCGGATGAGCTCGCGTCGCCGCAGGTAGAGCGTCGGGTCGGTCGCGTCGCGCTCCGGCAGCTCTCCCAGGAAATTCGTGCGGATCAGCATTCGCGCGCTCCCCTCCGGATGATCCTTATACGGAGCAGGCGCGGTCGCGGTTTCCAGACACAGGAAAACGGGGGTGGCGATTCCCGCCACCCCCGTCTCCAATTTCGAGATTCGTCCGTTGGGACGCGATCAGGCCTTGCGCGAGCGCAGAGCGAGAGCACCCAAGCCGAGCAGCACGAGCGCTGCCGAACCCGGCTCCGGAACGATCACGCTGCTGCCGAAGGTCCACCCTGACTGGCGCCGATTCGGGTCCTCGACCACGTTCGACCAAGAGGCCACCGCGACCGAGCTGGCCGCGATGTCGGTGTGGGCACCGTTCAGCCGCCAAACGCCGAGCTCGAGCTGGCTCGCCAGCGTCGAGTTGGTGATCGCGCTCAGGTACGGCTGGATCGGGATCGGAAACCCCGGATGCGAGATCAGCGAGCAGTTCGGACCCGTGCAGTTGATCCAGCTCGTCGGGTACGGATCCTGGTTCCAGCTGGCCGCGGTCGACCACAGGATGTCGTCACCCACCAGAGTACCGGTGGCGCCGCCGAACAGGTTCGTCACCGAGTGCGAGGTGAGCAGGATGGTGCCGAACACCAGCGGCGTAGCGGTGTCCATCACCAGCGTGCCACCCATCAGCGTCACGGCCGAGCCCGTGATGTCGACCGTCAGCGAGCTACCGGGCTGGAATGAGTACCGGAAGCAGCCGCCCGCAACCGGCGTGCTCATGCCGGTCGGGCATGGACCGCCGTTCTCGGGCGAACCCGGAATCGAGGCGTTCGCGTCCGTGCTCCTCGACCAGTAGCCAACGTCACCAGAAACATCGAAAACGACCAGCGCCGCCAGAGCGGACGAGCTGAAGGCCAGCACGCCCGTTTTTGCGACGACCGTTCCAAGGATGCGTTTCATTCTCGTCTTCCCTCCCAAATGCCCCGTGGTCGCTAGCTACCGCGTGGCGTGTCGTCCGCAGTGGAACCTTGCGTCACTCCCTCCGAGTGGCCTTCGGGTAACACTGTAGCCGGAATGCTACGCGCGACCGTTCCCGAAAGCCTATGCCGATCTCCGCCCGATTTGTGTCCGTTAACGCTCTATCGCGAAGGCCTCGACCGGTCGAGCAGGGTCGCGGCCGGGCGACCGCCGCGTGGATCAGCGCGCGATTCCGGACTCGGATGCGCCCGGGTTGCCGGTCTCGATTCCGGCGCCAGGCCGCCGCCCGTGCGAGGCGCGGTAGCGGCCCGGCGGCTCGACCATGCGTTGCGCGAACACGCGCGAGAAGTGGAAGCGGTTCGCGAAGCCGCAGCGCTCCGCGATCTCGTCGATCGTCAAGTTCGTCTGCGAGAGCAGCTCGGCGGCTTGTTGAACGCGCCGCTCCTGGACCAGCCGGGCGGGAGTGCAGCCGACCACGCGCCGGAACATGCGGATGAAGTGCGACTCGCTCGCGTGCACGAACGCTGCGAGGCGGGCGTTGTCGAGCGGCTCCTCGAGGTGCTCGTCGATGTAGCGGAGCAGCGGCCGGAGCTGCCGCTCCGCGTCGTCGTCCCGCTCAGCGTCGTCGAGAACGTCGCGGCGCAGGTCGAAGGCGGCGGCCACCGAGAGGTTCACCAGCGCCTTCGCGCGCGAGCAGGTCGCCGCGCTGGTCGCCGAGCTCGCCTCGAGATCGCGGCGGAGTCGACCGCAGAGACGGTCGCGAAGCTCGTCGGGCGGCAGCACGATCGGCTCCGAGCCGAGCGCGGCCGCATGCTCGAGCGCCGCCAGCCGCAGCTGGAACTGAATCAGGAGCTCCGGGACGTCGCCTTCGGGATTCGCAGCTGTCGAGCCCGGCGGGATCAGGATCGCGCGACCGCCCGGGAGCGACAGGCGCTTCTCGTCGATCTCGAGGCTCGCTCCCGGCCCATCGAGGAAGGACAATCGCCAGGTCGGCGGCCCGGCCGCGTCGGGTGACCAGGCCTGCGCGAACGGGACGACGCCCAGCCAGATCAATCGCAGCTGATACGTGTCCACTCCGGCTGCATCGGGCACGACGAAGGGCCCCCTTCCGAGCAGCATTAAA
>VGRW01000132.1 GCA_016875225.1 Deltaproteobacteria bacterium | reverse complement strand
CCCCACCCGGGTCTGCAGGCGAAGCTGCTGCAGGTGCTGCAGGACGGCCACTTCTCGCGGCTCGGCGGCGAGGCCGACATCTCCGTCGACGCGCGCGTGATCGCGGCGTCGAATCGCAATCTGGAGATCGCCGTGCGTGAATGCACGTTCCGCGCGGACCTGTTCTACCGGCTGAACGTCGTCACGATCGAGCTGCCGCCGCTGCGCGAGCGAAGGGAAGAGATCCCGTTCCTCACCGACTTCTTCCTCGAGCGCTACGCGCGCGAGTACGGCCGGGATCCGAAGCCCCTGCCGGCGGAGCTTCGCGACGCGCTTTCGAGCTACGATTGGCCCGGGAACATCCGCGAGCTCGAGAACCTGGTGAAGCGCGTGGTCGTGCTCGACGCTGCGGCTCCGGCGATCGGCGAGCTTCGCACGCGAATGGCCGATGCCCGCCGGCCGGCGCCGATCGCGGTGCCGATCACCGACCTGCAGCGCTTCCTCGCTGGCGAGACGGATCGGGTCAGCCTGAAGCGGGTAGGTCGCGAGGCCGCACAGCGGGCAGAGGCGAAACTGATCGCGAAGGTGCTGGAGGAGACCCGCTGGAACCGCAAGGAGGCCGCGGAGATACTCCAGATCAGCTACAAGGCCCTGCTCTACAAGATGAAGGACGCGGGACTGGCGAACGCGCCCTAGCCCGAACCGGAGGATCCCAGATGATCGAGAGGAATGGCCTCGGAAGAGGGCTGGCCGCGGTTCTCGCCGCGCTCGCGCTCGCGGGCTGCGCCGGAACCGCGCGCGAACGGCCGAGCGCCGCGCAGCTCGAGACCCAGGCGGTCGAGATCACCGAGGACTACGTGATCGGCCCGCGCGACACGCTGACGATCGTGGTCTGGCGCGAGCAGGAGCTTTCGATCCCGCGCATCGAAGTCCGGCTCGACGGCAAGATCTCCGTTCCGCTGATCGACGACGTTCAAGCCGCCGGCCGCACGCCGCTCCAGCTCAAGGCGGAGATCACCGAGCGGCTGAAGGAGTACATCACCGCGCCCGTCGTGACCGTCGTCGTCGCGAGCATCGGCTCGAAGCTCGTCTACGTGATCGGCGAGGTCTCGCGCGAGGGCCCGATCCAGATGCAGCCGGACATGCGCGTGCTCGACGCGATCGCGCTGGCCGGCGGGCTGAACCCGTTCGCGGGCCGCTCGCGAATCAAGGTGATCCGAAGCCAGGGCGGCGCCGCGGCCGAGTTCACCTTCGACTTCGACCGCTTCGTCGACGGCAGGGATCTGGCCCAGAACATCCTGCTGCTCCCAGGAGACACCGTTGTCGTTCCCGAAGAACGCGCTTTCTGGCGCTAGCCTCGCGCTCGTCGCGATCCTGTTCGCGCCGCTCGCCGCGCGCGCCGCGGACAAGACCGTCCTGCGCCCGATGTTCGATCTGGAGCAGGGCTGGGACTCGAACATCTACAACGACTCGGGCGGCGACGAGGCGAGCCTGGTCACGCGCTTCAGCCCGGGGCTGTGGATCGAGAACTCGGGAGAGCTCGGCTTCGCGCGCCTGGGCGTGAGCCTGACCGGACGCAGCGTCTGGGAGGAGTCCAACCTCTCGGGGATCGACAGCGGCGCGCGCGGGGACTTCGAGCGCAAGCTGACGCCACGTCTCTCTCTGTTCGGAAACGGCTACGTCGACTACTACTCCGGCTACGAGGAGATCTCCGAGGGGGCAGGCACGGGATCCCCCGGCGAGGTGCTGCTGTCCGAGCAGCCCAGCTGGGCGCGCAACCAGCTCGGCACCGGCCTGCGCTACCTGCTCACGCCGCGCACGTCGTTCCGGCTGAGCGGGAGCGCGGGTCGGGTCAATTACGAGCATGTCGACCCGGGCGAGCTGAACGAGGACAACCAGCTGATTTACAGCTCGACGGGCGACTATCGCGACCGGAACCTCTGGAGCCTGCGCGCCGGGCTCGATCACCAGTTGAGCGCGCGCGACAAGCTCAGCCTGAGCGTCGACGGCGACGACAGCGCGTACCAGGACGTCGGCTTCGGCACGAACGACTCGCAGATCTGGAAAGCGGAGCTGAGCTGGGATCGCAACTGGTCGCCGGTCTGGTCGACCGAGCTCTCGCTCGGCGCGAGCACGACCGACGCAAGGCGGGATGACGTCCCCCAGTTCGGCGGGATCGGCTACATCGCCGTCTGCGTCATCTTCGGGATTCCGTTTCCGTGTCCCCAGCAGTCGCAGGTCGCGCTCGACCAGACGAGCTTCTCGGGGAGCTCGTCTGGCGTGGTCGGCTCGTTCGCGATCACTCGCACGTTCGAGCGCAGCCTGATCCGGCTGGGCTACTCCCGCGACACCCAGTCGACCGGAGGCTCGGGACGGACCAACTTCGACATCGACTCGTTCACGCTCTCGCTCACGCACCGGCTCGCGGAGCGGGTCAAGCTCTCGATCTCCGGGAATTACGCGCTCCAGACCTCGGTGTCCGACGAGCTTCCGGCTTACTCCGCAACGGTCATTCCGTCGCTCACCGAGCCGACTAGGTTCGAATGCCGGGCCGGCGGCAGCGCACAGATCGTGGGGACGGTTCCGCATCCCCAGGACCCGCTCGACCTGATTCCGGTCTACCAGTGCTTCGGCGGCTCCTCGGAGGAAGATCGCACCTACACGATCCTCACGGCTCGGCTCGACTGGCAGATGCGCAAGCAGCTGAACGCCTTCGTCGTCGGGCGCTACTACCACTCGACGAAGGACCAGAGCCTCGGCAGCGGCGAAGAGATCGAGACCGAAGACTTCGACAAGATCACCCTGGGTGTCGGCCTGCGCTGCGCGTGGGACGTGGGGCTGTAGACGCCGGTCGCGTGGCGTCCGGTCCCTGGAATTCTGCACTCTTGCGGCCGGGAGCCAGACTCGCATGAAGATCCTCGTGACCGGCAGCGCCGGGTTCGTCGGCTCGGCGCTGAGCTTGCGGCTCCTGGAGCGCGGCGACGAGGTGGTCGGGATCGACAACCTCGGCGACTACTACGACGCTAGCCTGAAGCGGGCGCGGCTCGCGCGGCACCTCGATCACCCCCGCTACCGACACGTGAACGCGGACCTGGCCGATCGGGCCGCGATCGAGGCGGTCTTCGCCGAGCACGCGCCCCGCCGAGTCGTGAGCCTCGCCGCTCAGGCCGGCGTCCGCTACGCGATGACCAATCCGCACGTGTACGTGTCGAGCAACCTGACGGGCTTCCTGCACGTGCTCGAGGGCTGCCGCCAGCACGGCGTCGAGCATCTGGTCTTCGCGTCGACGAGCTCCGTCTACGGCGCGAACACGAACCTGCCGTTCTCCGTTCACCGCGGCAGCGAGCACCCGCTCACCCTGTACGCGGCGACGAAGAAGGCCAACGAGATGATGGCGCACAGCTACGCGCATCTGTTCCGCTTCGCGTGCACGGGGCTGCGCTTCTTCACGGTGTACGGCCCCTGGGGCCGGCCCGACATGGCGCTCTTCCTGTTCACCAAGGCGATCCTGGCCGGAGAGCCGATCCGCGTGTTCAACCACGGGCGGCACAAGCGCGACTTCACCTACATCGACGACGTCGTCGAGGGAGTGATCCGCACGCTCGACCGGGTCGCGGCGCCGAACCCCGACTGGAACGGAGCCGACCCGGATCCCGCGACCAGCCTGGCTCCGTACCGGATCTACAACATCGGCAATCAACGGCCGGTGCCGCTGCTGCGCTACATCGAAGTTCTCGAGGAGTGTCTGGGCCGCAAGGCGCAGATGCAGATGCTCCCGCTGCAGCCGGGCGACGTTCCCGACACCGAGGCCGACGTGAGCGATCTGGCGGCCGACGTCGGTTACCGCCCCGTGACGAGCGTGGAGACCGGCGTGCGGAAGTTCGTCGAGTGGTACCGCGAGTACTACCAGGTGTAGCCCGGCGTCGGCGGCGACCGGCTAGCGCCGCTCGCAGACCCGCTCGAAGAGCCGCGCATACTGCTCCGAGATCTCCGCCGGCCTGAACCGGTCCAACGCAGCCGGCGCGATCCCGGGAAACGGAGTCGCCGCCCAGCTCCGGATCGCCCGCGCGAGCGCGGGCGCGGAGATCTCGTCCGCCATCGCGCAGCCCGCGACACCGTCGAGGATCTCCGCGACGCCGCCGATCGCGGGCGTCGCGATCACGCCGATTCCGCACGCCAGCGCCTCGAGCACGACGTTCGGAAGGCCCTCGTAGCGGGACGAGAGCACCAGCGCGTCCGACTCGGCGAAGTGGCGCTGGGGATCCGGCCGGAAGCCGAGCAGGCTCACGGCGTGCTCGAGCCCCAGTCGCGCGATCCGCGCCTCGAGCTCGGTCCGGAGCGGACCGTCGCCGAGGATCGAGACGCGGACGTCGACGTCCCGGAGCAGCGCGATCGCGTCGATCAGCAGATCGAAGCCCTTCGCCGGGGCCAGGCGCCCGGCCGCGACCAGTCGGAGCGGGTCGCCCGGGGCGCGGATTCGCCGCTGCTGCGGAAGCCCGGCGCGGATGCGCTCGAGATCCACCGGGTTGTGGATCACCACGGTCTTCTCGATCGGAAGCCCGTGGCACTCGACCAGATCCCGCTGCATGTACTTCGACTGACACACGACGGCGTCGAAGCGCCGGTAGAGCGAGCGATACGCGAGCCGCCAGAGCGCGCGGTTCGGGAACTCCTTCAGCTGCTCCGAGACGGTGTTCGCCTCGCGGCCGATGAACGCGGTCTTCCGCGGCATGACGGGGCGCAGTGCGGCGATCACGAGGTTCAGGCTACCGAGCGTCGAGAAGACCAGGTCGGGTCGGAGGCGCCAGACCAGGCGAAGCAGCCCGGGAATCGCCTTGCGCACCCGCGTGCAGGCGAGGTCGACGAGCTCGACGCCGGAAGGCACGTCTGCGCGGTAGACGGCGTCGCGCAGGTCGACCACGGCGAGGATGCGGCGGAAGCGCGTCGGATCGAGGTGCCGGAGCAGCGTGACCATGACCCGCTCGGCGCCCCCTCCGCGGAGGGTCGGAACGATGAACAGCACGGTGCGCACGAAATCCGCCTCTTCGGCCGGGTCGAAGTCGCTCGTGGATAGCAGAGTCGAACCTCGCTGAGTACCAGCGCCGGGATCGGCTACTCTGCCCGCGCCCAACGACGCTTCTGAGCTCGAGGAATTCGGCATGACAGGTTCGGGCGGGGGCGGTCCCCGATGGAGCTGATCGGCGACGTCGCGAGAAAGAGCGGCCCGGTGGATCGGCTGCGTCTCGAGGTCGCCAAGACGACCTGCGCGGCGAGCGTCGCCGAGCGCACGGGCCTCTTCCACGTCCCGAAGGTCGTCCGCTTCGACGCCGAGAACGGGGTGCTCGAGACGGCCCGCGTGCACGGCTTCCGGAGCCTGATGCAGCTGGTGCTGGCGCGGGATTCCCGGCTCCCCGCGATCTGCGAGCGCGTCGGCCGCGCGATGGCCCGGGTGCACACTGAAATGCGTCTTCCCGAGGACGCGCGACTGCCGTTCCCGGAGCTGCTCCGCGGCGACCCGGCGGACGAGTGCGCGCTGCACGGCGACCTGAACGGGTCGAACGTCGGCTGGGATCCGGCCACGGATCGGGTCGTGATCCTCGACTGGTCGGCGGCGCCGGCGCTGCGCAGCCCGGCCAGCGTCGGGAGCCGGTACTTCGACCTGCTCTGGTTCGCGCTCTTCTTCTTCCGCTTCCGGCCGCTCGGCGCCATCTCGGGCTGGTCGCCGGAGCTCTGGGCGCGCGCCTTCCTCGCCGGCTACGCGGCGGCGTCGGCGGGCCCC
>VGRW01000131.1 GCA_016875225.1 Deltaproteobacteria bacterium | reverse complement strand
CGTCGTCGGCGAGCAGCCAGGCCAGGTTGTTCTTCGCACCGGGCTGGTCCTGGTCGAGGCGAAGCACGACCTCGTAGTTCTCCTTGGCCTCGTCCTTGCGCCCGGCCGACTCCGAGAGCGACGCGAGCTCCAGCGCCACCAGCGCGTTCTGCGGATCGATCTCGCGCGCTTTCTTGTACGTCGCGATCGCATCGTCGAGATGGCTGCCATCGCGCTGCCAGAGCGTCCGGTAGAGCTTGGCGAGCGTGACCACCGGCTCGACCCGATTCGGCGCCTTCTCGATCGCGAGCTTCAGGTCCGAAAGAGCCAGCTCGATTCCCTCGGGCTTGTCGCCGCCCGGCGAGGAGAGGCGGATCTTGGCGCGCATCTCGTAGAGCGGGACGTTGTCGGGCTGCGCGGCGATGAACCCATTGATCTTGGTCATCGCGGCCTCGTAGTTGCGCTCGTCCATGTCGGCCTGGATCAGCTCGGCCATCGCCGCCGGGTCGTTCGGATTCTCGGCGATCAGCGCCTCGAGGATCGGCGCCGCGGCCTTCGTGTCGCGCGTGCGGCGGTAGAACTCCGCGATCTTGAGTCGGATCGGCGCCGGCAGGTCGCTGCTGACCTCGATCGGTCCCAGGACCTCGCGCGCCTCGTGGATCCGCTTCAAGCGGGTCAACGCCTCGACCAGGATCAGGCGGATGCGCAGATCCTTGGGATTCTGCTCCACCACGAGCTTCGCCTCGCGCGCGGCGCTCTCGTCCTCGCCCGCGGTCAGGTAGAGCGCGGAGAGCTGACTTCGCGCCGGCATGTACTGCGCGTCGAGCTGGAGCGCCTGCTGGAACTCGCTTCGCGCGAGGTCCTGCTGCTTCTGCGCCAGGTAGGCGGTGCCGAGCAGAACGTGGGCAGCCGCGCTGGGCTGCTGGTCGATGACGCGCCGCAGGCTGGTCGACGCCTCGGCGAGTTTCTTCTCCAGCAGGTAGAACTTTCCCTCGGTGAAGAGCCCGAGCACGCTCTTCGGATTCTCTTTCAGGACCGCGCGCACGATCTCCCAGGACTCCGGCGTCGGCTGGGCGTTCTCGCCCTTCTGATCGACGATCAGCTCGGCCTTTCGCAGCCGCGCGGCCTCGCTCTTCGGCTCGGCTTCGAGCGCACGGTCGACGTCGGCGAGCGCTTGTTCGAGGTTGCCGGCTCGCCGATGGTAGTCGGCTAGAACCAGAAGCGGCTCGGCCAGGCCGGGCTGCATCTTCACGCTCTCCTCGAGCATCGCCTCCGCCTGCTCGCTCTTGTTCGTCGAGTAGTAGAAGCGCGCGAGCGTGAGCAGCACGTTCGCGTCCTTCGGCGCGTCGGCTCGCGCCTGCAGCAGCGTCTCCTCGGCTTTGTCGTTCTGTCCCTGATTGATGTAGAAGTTGGTCAGGAACAGGCGCGCCTGGGTCTTCTCGTCCGAGGTCTCCGCCGCCTCGATCGCAGAGTTCAGCTCGGCGAGCGCCTCGTCCTCCTTGCCGACGATCGAGAGGAAGCGCGCCACCGAGAGGTGGTTCGACGCCGACGGCTTCACCGTCACGAGCTTGCGAAGCGCCTCTTCCGCTCCCGCGATGTCGCCCTTGCGCCCCAGCGCCTGCGCGCGCAGCGCGAGCGTATCGGGGTGGTCGGGGTCGATCTCCAGCGCGACGTCGAGGTCCTCGAGCAGTCCGTCGAAATCGCCCTTCACCGACTTCAGCGCGCCGCGCAGCAGCAGCGCCTCGATGTTCTTCGGCTCCTTCTCGAGGATCGTCGAGACCTGCTCGAGCGCGGTGTCGTAGTCGCGCGCGGCGAAGAGCACCTGCGCGAGCTTCATCCGCCACTCGACGTTTTCGGGGGCCAGGCGCGACGCTTCTTTGTACTGCCAGAGCGACTCGCCGAACTCCTGCAGCGCCCAGAGGGTCTCGGCCATCTTGTAGTGGGCCTCTGCGTCGTTCGGCGCGAGCTGGAGCAGATTCAAGTAGGCGATCTTCGCCTCGCTCCATTCCTTCTTGTCGAAGAACTCGCTCGCCATCTGGCGCTGCTCGGCGATGCGGGCCTCCTTGGAGGTGCAGCCCAGCGCGAAGCAGAGCAGGAGGCAGGAAACGATCGCCGCAACTCGCATCTTCGAGGACCTCCGGGCGCGTATTCGATCCGGAAGAGCTAGCACACGGCGCGGTCGGAGTTCAGGCCCGTTCGGCGGCGTCGGTGTCGGCCATGGGGACGAGATAGCGCTTGCCTTCCTGCTCGAGCCAGCCCTCGTCCTTCAGGTCCTTCACGATTCGCGTGATCGTCTCGCGGCTCGTGCCGACGAGGTCCGCGAGCTGCTGATGCGTGATCGGCGAGGTCGCCATCCGGTCCGCGCGCTCAGGTACCTTCTCCTTGGCCAGCCGCGCCAGAAGCCGCCGGGCGCGACTCTCGACCCGTTCGAAGGAGAGGCCGCGGATCTGCTCGTCGGTCTCGCGGATGCGGCGGGCGAGCTCGCGGAGCAGCTCGAGCGTGAGCTCGTGGTCCTGCTTCAGGAGCCCGAGGAAATCCATCCGCGAGAGCGCGAGGAGCACGCACGCGGTCGTGGTCTTGACCGAGGCCGAACGCGGCTCGCGGTCGAGCAGCGCCATCTCGCCGAAGAAGTCGCCGGGCCCGAGCATCTCGAGGATCTTCTCGCGGCCGTCCTCGGACATCTTCGTGACCTTCACCTGACCTTCCTGGATCAGGTACATGTAGTCGCCGAGCGAACCGTCCTCTAATATGACGGCGTCGCGCGGGAACTTCCGGTCGATCAGCAGTCCCGCGATGTCGGCGAGATCCTTCTCGTCGAGATTGCGGAAGAGCGGAATCCCGCGGAGAGCTTCGTTGCGTTCCTTCATTTCCGTGTGCCTCGGTGCGTGCTGGCTGGTGGACGGAACTCCTACAGGAGTTCTTCACGATGTCTTCGGGCGAGCGCTCCGACGACCTCTCGAACGTCCTGCGCCCGATCTTTAGCGCAGACGAGCAGTGCGTCGGTGGTCTGGATCACAAGCAGATCACGCACGCCGATCAGCACCACCTGCCTATCGGCGGAGCTCCACACGACATTGCGCGTCGCCCCGAGCAGAAGCGGCTCGGGGGAGCAGTGTACATGGTTGCCCTCGTACGGAGACAGGTGCTCACCGAGCGCGTCCCAGCTGCCGAGGTCGGACCAGGCGAAGCCCCCGCGCACCGCCCGGACGCGGCGACTGCGCTCCAGGACCGCGAAATCGAAGGAGAGCGGCGTGACGCGAGCCCAGGCGCGCGAGAGCCGGGTACGGGACACCGCCCTCCCCTCGGCCATGCGCGAAAGTGCCGGCCCGAGCGCATCCCAGACCTCGGGGGCCTGCTCACGCGTCTCGGTCAGGATCCGCTCCGGACGGGCGAGCAGCGCGCCGGAGTTCCACAGGTAGCGACCGCTCGCGAGAAGGCTCCGGGCGCGCGCGCGGCTCGGCTTCTCGACGAAGCGCTCGACCGCGAGACCCCCGCCGGCATCCGCGCGCCGGGGCACGCGCAGATAGCCGTAGGCCGGGTCGGGCCGCGTGGGCTCGATGCCCAGGAGCACGAGGCACTCGCCGTCCGCGGCGACGCGCGCCGCCCGCCGCACGCACGCCGCGAACGCGGTGGGCTTCGCGATCCAGTGGTCCGCGGGAAACACTCCGATCACCCCGTCGTGGCCGCGCCCGAGCGCGTCCGCTGCGGCCCAGGCGATCGCCGCGGCGGTGTTGCGCGCCAGAGGCTCGAGCAGGAGTCGCGCGCCCCGATGGCCGCGCAGCGCCGAACGCGTGGGGCGCGCGAGCGATGCGGACGAGACGACGGTCGTGCGCCGCGCCGGCGCGACCAGGCGCAGTCGCTCCAGGGTGTCACCGAGCAGCGTGCGCGTCCCGACCAGGTTGACGAACGGCTTGGGCAGCGCGCGTCGACTCGCGGGCCAGAAGCGGGTTCCCGCGCCGCCCGCGAGCACGACAGGATGGATTTCAGGGGTCCGGGCTATCGCCCCACTCCGGTGTAACGAAAGCCCATCTGCGCCATCTCGGCCGGCTCGCAGACGTTTCGCATGTCGATCACGACCGGATCGCGAAGCAGCTCCTTCAAACGCACGAGATCGAGCTTGCGAAACTCGTTCCACTCGGTCAGGAAGAGCAGCGCGTCGCTCCCCTTCGCCGTGTCGTACGCGTCCTCGCAGAAGTCGACGTCGGAGAGCTCGCGAGAGGCGGTCTTCATCGCCTCGGGGTCGTAGCAGCGGATCCGCGCGCCGAGCTTCTGCAGCTCGCGGATCACCCAGATCGCCGGGGACTCGCGCACGTCGTCGGTGTTCGGCTTGAAGGAGAGCCCGAGCGCGCCGATCGTCTTGCCCCGAACCGGCCCGATCATCTTCTCGACCTTCGAGATCATCCGCTCGCGCTGCGCGTCGTTCGCGGCCACGGTCGCCGCCACGATGCGCTGCTCGACGCCGAACTCGCGGCTGAACTGGACCAGCGAGAGCGTGTCCTTCGGGAAGCACGAGCCGCCGTAGCCGGGACCGGGGTGCAGGAACTTGCGACCGATGCGCCCGTCGAGGCCCATCGCGCGAGAGACGTGGTGGACGTCGGCGCCGACCGCCTCGCAGAGCGCCGAGATCTCGTTGATGAAGCTGATCTTCGTGGCGAGGAACGCGTTGCTCGCGTACTTGATCAGCTCCGCCGTCGCGACGTTGGTGATCACGAACGGAACCTCGATCAGGTTCAGCGGCTTGTACAGATCCTTCAGGATCGCGACCGCTTCCGGATCGTCGGCTCCGATCACGACGCGATCGGGGTGAAGGAAGTCCTCGACCGCGCTGCCCTCGCGAAGGAACTCCGGATTCGACGCCACCGAGCAGCGGATCGAGCGCTTGCCCGCGGCTTGCGCCGCCTGGACCACCCCTTTCCGCACCCGCTCGGCCGTCTTCACCGGCACTGTGCTCTTGGTGACCACGACCTTGTAGCCGTCGAGGTGCTCGCCGATCGTGCGCGCGACCTCGTCGACGTAGGACAGATCGGTGCTTCCGTCCTCCTGCGGCGGTGTCGGCACGGCGATGAAGATCACCAGCGACTGCTGCACCGCGCTTCGCGCGTCGGTCGTGAAGCGAAGCCGTCCCGCCGCGACGTTGCGCTGCACGATGTCGTCGAGGCCCGGCTCGAAGATCGGCAGCTCACCGCGCTCGAGCCGCGCGATCTTCTCGACGTCCTTGTCGACGCAGATCACGTTGATGCCGAACTCCGAGAACCCGGCGCCCGTGACGAGCCCGACGTAGCCGGTGCCGATGACGGCGATGTTCATGGATGCGACTCCTTCTTCCGAGCGTTGGCGAGCGGCCGCATCCCCTCGAAGACGGCGGCTCCGATCCCCACTCCGACGACGTCCCGCAGGACGTCCCCGAACGACGCGAAGCGCCCGGGCACGAGCAGTTGCAGCCCCTCGTCGATCGCGGCGAACGCGATGAGCGACGCCGTGACGAGCAGGAGGCGCGGCACTCGCGGCCCGACGACCGCCCAGAGGGTAACCAAGGTCAGACCGGCGAACAGGGGAACGTGGGCCAGGTCGAGCAGCGCATCGGAGACGCCCCAGGCCGAGACCTCGCGCCCCGGCAGGGTCGTGAGCACGAGCACGCCGATCAGGTAGGCGAGCGCGGCCAGACCGCGCAGCGGCAGGATCCGCATCAGGGACGCACCCCCGCGTACCAGCGCACCGTCTCGCGCAGCGCCTCGTCCAGCGGCACGCGCGCGCGAAAGCCCAGCCACTGCTCGGCACGCGACACGTCCGCCTGGCTGTCGCGAACGTCGCCCCC
>VGRW01000130.1 GCA_016875225.1 Deltaproteobacteria bacterium | reverse complement strand
GACGCGAAGGCTCGACACGATCCGCGCGGTTCCGCCGTACAAGGGATCGGTCCCGGGACCCGAGAATGGCGCGGCGGTGCAGGGCGCGAACGCCGGAAAGCTCTGCGTGACGCTCGACCTCGCACGACCGGAGTCGCGTCCGGTGATCGAGGCGCTGGCGCGCTGGGCCGACGTGGTGACCGAGTCGTTCGCGCCCGGCGTCGCGGAGCGCATGGGCCTCGACTACGAGTCGCTGCGCCGGATCAAGCCGGATCTGATCGTGATCTCGAGCTGTCTCATGGGACAGACCGGGTCGCTGCGCGAGTTCGCGGGCTTCGGAAATCTGGCCGCGTCGGTCACGGGCTTCCAGCTCTATGCCGGCTGGCCGGATCGCGCGCCGGCCGGTCCCGCGGGCGCCTACACCGACTACATCTCCGCTCGGTACAACGCGATCGCGATCCTGGCCGCGCTCGAGCACCGGCGCCGGACGGGCGAGGGGCAGTACATCGACCAGTCGCAGGCCGAGGCGGCCTTCCACTTCCTGGCGCCGGAGCTCCTGGACCATTCGCTCACCGGCCGCACGCGCACGCGGGTCGGCAACGACGATCGCGAGATGTTCCCGCACGGGGTGTTTCCGGCGCGCGGATCCGACCGCTGGGTCGCGATCGCCGTGCGCGACGAGGCCGACTGGCGCGCGCTCTGCGAGGCGCTCGGGCGGGCCGACTGGCGCGACGACCCCGCGCTCGCGAACGCCGACGCGCGCCGCGCGAAGCAGGCCGACGTCGATGCCGCGATCTCGGCCTGGACAGAGGCGCGCGATGCCGCTTCCGTGGAGGCCGAGCTTCAGCGGCGCGGCGTGCCCGCGCACGCGGTGCTCGACATGCCCGGCTTGTACGCCGACGCGCAGCTTCGCGCGCGCGGGCACTTTCTGGAGCTGCCGCACCCCGTGCACGGCGCCGTCGCGATCGAGGCCTCGCGGTCGAAGCTGTCGCGGACTCCCGCGCGAGCGCCCGCGAAGGCGCTCACGTTCGGCTGCGACAATCGGCGCGTTCTCGGCGAGCTGCTCGGCTTTCCGGACGAGGCGATCGCCGCGCTCGAGGCGCGCGGCGTGCTCAGCTAGCGGGCGGCTCCGGGCGGAGCCGCCAGATCTGGTACGGCGCGTTCGCCGCGATCTGCTCGGGGCTGGCGAGGATCACCTGGTGCAGCGCGCTGCAGGTCACGTAGAGCCATCCGTCCGGGCCGAACGCGAATCCGTCGGGCCAGCGCAGGCGATCGTCCTTCACGATCGTGCGGAGCTTCCGGTCCTGACCGAGCGCGACGACGGCCGAGTGTTCGAGATCGGAGAGGTAGAGCGTGCCGGAGGCGTCGATCGCGATGCCGTCGCTCATCGTCTTCTCTGCGTACCGCTCGACCCGTGACTCGAGCACCCGCCAGGGAATCCCGGGCTCGCGCAGATCGGAGGTCCGGACCCGGTACATGTGGCGGCTCGTCACGGCGGCGAAGTAGAGCCACTCGCCCGCGTCGTCGAGCGCGATCGAGTCGGCGCCCGGCCGAACGGTGAAGAGCCCGTAGAACTCCATCCGCCGGCCCTGCACCACCGGGGCGAAGTCCTCGGCCAACACCGAAACGTGACCCTCGAGCGCGCGGTGAGAGGTCTGCCTCGCGACGTCGTAGACCACGATCGCCGGGATCAGCGCGAACAAGCTCGCGTCGGCGATGTAGACGTGCCGGCCGTCGGGGGCGACCTGGAAGTCGTTCAGCATCGAGCCGTGCAGCGCGATCTTGCTCGGGAACTCGTGGCGGTGCACGAGCGCGCCGGTCGCGAGGTCGAAGGCCAGAAGCCGCGCGGTTCCGAAGCCGTAGCGCCCGTGGTCGAGCACCCAGAGGCGATTGCGGCGATCCGCGCGAAGCGAGAGCACGGTCTGGTAGGCGAGATCCCCGGGCAGGCCGCCGGGTGGGTACGCGACGGGCTTGCCGTCGACCAGCTCGAAGACCGAGACGGGCGGGCTCCCCTCCGGGTGGAACGTCGCGAAGACGCGCCCCGAAGGTGAAACGGTGACGTTCCCCGGCGGGTGCGGGAGATCCGCGACGAGCTCGAGCGCGTCGGCAGCGAGCTCCGGCTCGCCGCTGCGATCGGGGAACTCCGCGCCGCCGCCGTAGCGCGCCCGCACGCCCGCGAGGACGATCGCGAGCAGCGCGAGAGCCATCACGAGCGCGTAACGGGCGATCCGCACGGTCCGCAGGCTAGCACCCGGTGCCGGAAGTCTCGCGTCGGAGCGCCACCTTTTGCTCGCGGCTGCGACGGTAGATACAGAGGGGGCCGAGCCAGACCGGGCCTTCGGCAGGAATTCCCGGAAGGGATCGGGATCCGAGCTCCGCGAGGGGCGCCGGGCCCAACGCAGTCCCGCGCGGGCCGAGAAGGCGAAAGTCGCTCAGCCCGCGCGGGGCTCGTACCCGAAGCGGAGCGCGCCGTCGGCGGCGTCCACGTGGACCTTCCCGCCCTTGGCGAGCTTCCCGAACAGCAGCTCGTCCGCGAGCTTGTCCTTGAGCTCGGTCTGGAGCAGCCGCGCGAGCGGCCGCGCGCCGAAGAGCTTGTCGAAGCCCTTCTCCGCGAGAAGGGTCCGCGCGGCCGGCGTGAGCTCGATCTGCACCTTCTTCTCCGCGAGCTGCGTCTCGACCTCGCGGACGAACTTGTCGACCACGCGGCCCATCACCTCGGGCGTGAGCTGCTTGAACTTCACGATCTCGTCGAGACGGTTGCGGAACTCCGGGCTGAACAGCCGCTCGACATCCTTCTGTCCGTCGCTGCGGCTCTCGCCCGAGAAGCCGATCGAGCGCGCGGTCATGTCGCGCGCGCCGACGTTGCTGGTCATGATCAGCGTGACGTGCCGGAAGCTCGCCTCGCGGCCGTGGTTGTCGGTGAGCGTCGCGTGATCCATGACCTGCAGGAGGATGTCGAACAGGTCCTGGTGCGCCTTCTCGATCTCGTCCAGAAGCAGGACCGCGTGCGGCGTGCGCCGCACGGCATCGACGAGGATTCCCCCCTGGTCGTAGCCGACGTAGCCCGGTGGTGCGCCGATCAGACGGGCCACCGCGTGCTTCTCCATGTACTCGCTCATGTCGAAGCGGTGGAACGCGACGCCGAGCGTCCTGGCGAGCTGCTTGGCGAGCTCCGTCTTGCCGACTCCAGTCGGCCCCATGAACAGGAACGAGCCGACCGGGCGGTCCGCTCCGCCGAGCCCGGCGCGGCCGCGCTTGATCGCGCGCACCACCGTCGAGATCGCCTCGTCCTGGCCGTACACGACCTTGCGCAGATCGCTCTCGAGCGTGCCGAGCCCCTCGCGATCCGAGCTCGAGGCCGTCGGCAGCGGGATCTTCGCCATCTGCGAGATCAGAAGCTCCACGTCGTGCACGCCCACGGTCTTGCGCTTCTCGCCGCGACGCAGCCGCACCGCGGCGCCGACCTCGTCCATCACGTCGATCGCCTTGTCGGGCAGGAAGCGGTCGAGCAGGTGCTTGGCGGAGAGCTCGACGCAGGCGCGCAGCGCGGGCTGCGTGTAGCGCACGCCGTGGTGCTGCTCGTAGCGCGGCGCGAGCCCTTCGAGGATCTTCACCGCCTCGTCCTGCGAGGGTTCGTGAACCTCGACGCGCTGGAAGCGCCGCGCGAGCGCGCGATCGCGCTCGAAGTGGCGGTACTCCTGGAACGTGGTCGAGCCCATGCAGCGCAGCTCGCCGTTCTGCAGCAGGGGCTTGAGCATGTTCGACGCGTCGACGGTCGCGCCCTGCGCCGAGCCGGCGCCGAGCACGGTGTGGATCTCGTCGATGAAGACGATCGGGTTCGGGCGCTCCTTCACGGCCGCGACGAAGGCCTTGAAGCGCTGCTCGAAGTCGCCGCGGTAGCGCGTGCCCGCGAGCATGGCGCCGAGATCGAGCGCGTACACCTCCGCGCCGACCAGGTCGTCCGGAACCTTGCCCTTCACGATCCGCTCGGCGAGCCCCTCGGCGATCGCGGTCTTGCCGACGCCCGATTCGCCGACCAGGATCGGATTGTTCTTGCGCCGCCGCGCCAGCACGTGGATCACGCGGTCGATCTCGGGCTCGCGGCCGACGAGCGGATCGAGCTTGCCCTGCGCCGCGCGCTCGGTGAGGTTGGTGGAGTAGGCCGCGAGCGGATCGGCCTCTTCTTCGTCGTCACTGCCGGTCGGTCGGCCGCTCGCCGGCTCCGAGCGGCCCGCCTCGCCGGAGGATCGCGACTCGGGCAGCTTCGAGACGCCGTGCGAGATGTACTTCAGCACGTCCAGGCGCGAGACGCCCTGCGCGCGGAGCAGCGCCACCGCCTGCGAGTCGGGCTCCTGGAAGATCGCCGCGACCAGATCGCCGGCATCGACCTCGTCGCGCTCGGCGTTGTCGGCGTGCGCGAGCGCCTGCTGGACGACGCGGTGGAACGCGAGCGTCTGTCCGGTCTCGATCGGCTCCTCGCCGGGCTCGCCCTCGATCTCGTCGTCGAGGTAGCGCTGGAGATCGAGCTTCAGCCGCTTCAGGTTCACGCCGGAGTGGCGCAGGACCTCGGCGCCGCGCTCGTCGTGGCAGAGCGCCAGCAGCAGGTGCTCGACGGTCAGATACGCGTGACGGCGCAGGATCGCCTCGCGCATCGCGGCCTGAAGCGTCAGCTGCAGCTCTCGATTGAATCGGCTCATTCGGGCTCGGCTCCTGCGCGCAGAGGATAGCCGCGTTCCTCGGCGAGGCGATGGACCTGCGCGACCTTGGTCTCGGCGATCTCGAGCACGTACACGCCGCCGACGCCGGCCCCGGAGCGGTGGATCTGCAGCATCAGCGCCGTCGCCTCGGACGGGCTCTTGGCGAAGACGGTCTCGAGCAGGCGCACGACGAACTCCATCGGCGTGTAGTCGTCGTTGTAGAGCAGCACCTTGAAGCGCGGCGGACGCTCGACCTTCGGCTTCTCGCGCGTGGCGACACCGCGCTCGCGCCGCGTTCCCGGCTTCTCGCGCGGTGTGTCCGCGGGCGGCGGCTTCGGCTCGTCCGGCATCGACCCGAGGATAACCGAGCCGACTTGCGCGAGGTACACTGGGCTCGAATGGTCGAGATCGAGTGCCTCTCCGGCGTGCGAGACCTCCCCGCGTCGGAGTGGAACGCGCTCGTCGGAGACGGCTCGCCGTTTCTCGAGTGGGAATTCCTGGCCTCGCTCGAGGAGGCCGGCTGCGTCGGCGCCGGGACCGGCTGGGAGCCGCGCCCGCTCGTCGCGATCGAGAATGGCCGGCTGGTGGCGGCCGCGCCGCTGTACCTGAAGCAGCACAGCGAGGGGGAGTTCGTCTTCGACTGGGGCTGGGCCGACGCCGCCGAGCGCGCGGGGATCCCGTACTACCCCAAGCTTCTGGTCGGCGTTCCGTTCACGCCGGCGACCGGCGCGCGCCTGCTCGTCGCGGCAGGGGAGGACCGCGCGGTCTGGACCGAGCGACTCGCCGGCGCGCTGCTCGAGCTTTGTCGCGGGAACGATCTCTCGGGCGTGCACGTGAACTTCTGCCGCGAGGACGAGATCGCGCCGCTTCGCGCACGGGGCTTCGAGCTGCGCGTGGGCGTGCAGTACCACTGGCGCAACGCGGGCTATGCAGACTTCGACGCCTGGCTCGCGCGCTTTCGCAGCAAGCGCCGCAACCAGATCAAGCGCGAGCGGCGCGAGGTCGCGGAATCGGGTGTCGCGATCGAGACCCTCGCCGGCGAGGAGATCCCCGACGACCTGTTCGAGCCGATGTTCCGCTTCTACCTGTCGACGCTGCGCACGCGGGTCTGGGGCCGGCAGTACCTGAATCGGCGCTTCTTCGCGCTGCTGCGCGAGCGATTCAAGCACCGGCTCTGCTTCG
>VGRW01000129.1 GCA_016875225.1 Deltaproteobacteria bacterium | reverse complement strand
TTTTCGCGTTGGCTACACCGTAGCGCAACATCTATTTTGGGACCGCTTCTAGGGTTTCTTCCGCTTCACGGTACGCGCGATGTACTTCTTGCCGGCTTCGAGTGACTCGGGATCGAAGACGGCGCTCAACAGTGCATCGCCGTCTGCAAACGCGGTCGAGCCGGCGCCCATCGCGTGCGCCACCGAGTTCACGTGCTCCTTGGTGATCGTGACCGGAACGCTCGGCATCTCGAGCAGTCGCGCGGCGAGAGACTCGACCTCGGCCGCGAGCTGCGCGTGGGGCACGACCCGGTTCAGGAAGCCCGCGGCCTTCGCCTCGTCCGGCGTGAAACGGCGGCAGGTCATCACCAGCTCCTTGGTGAGCGCGGGACCGATCTCGCGCACCAGCCTGGGAATTCCTCCCCAGGCCAGCGGAATGCCGAGCTCGACCTCGGGGATCGAGAACACCGCGTCGTCGGCCGCGACGCGCAGGTCGCAGACCGCCGCGAGCACCAGCCCCCCGCCGACGGCGTAGCCGTGCACCTGCGCGATCGTGACGGCGCGCATGGCCTCGAGCGCGTCCGCCATGCGCAGGCCGAGCTGGCCGATCTCGCGCCGCTCCGCCCAGGACTTGCCCGAGCGCGCCGACGCGCCGCCGATCGGCGAGTCCTCGAGGTCCGCGCCCGCGCAGAACGCGCGGCCCGCGCCCGACACGATCACCACGCGCACGTCCATGTGCTCGTCGAAGAAGGCCGCGGCGGCGACCAAGTCGCGCATCATCGTGGCGCCGACGGCGTTCAGCCGCTCGGGCCGGTTCAGCGTGATCCGACCCAGCGGTCCGTCGACCGCGAGCGCGATGGTCTCGAATTCTGGCAGCGTCACTTCATCTCCTCGCAGTCTCGGCTCACGGCCGCGCGACGTAGAAGGCGTTGATCGGATGCCCGAAGTCGATCGGCTCGAAGCGCGTGAAGCCGGCTTCGCTGCACATCTTGCGGGCGACGTTCTCCGAGAAGCCGAGCGTGCCGAGACCCGCGCCGTGCGGCTCCGACAGCGCCGACGACATGCAGGTGAGCACGGACGCGCCGTACATCATCGTCGCCATCGGATTCTTCTTCACGTTCTCTTCGTAGCTGTCGCGCGCCTTGATGTCGCAGATCAGCCAGACGCCGTCGGGTCGGATCGCGCGCCGGATCGCGCGCATGACCGCCTGCGGGTGCGACATGTCGTGCAGGCAGTCGAAGCTCGTGACGAAGTCCAGGCTCGCGTCCTCGGGCAGGCCCTCGACCCGCGCGTCGTGGAAGTGGGCGTTGCCGAGCTTCGCCTCGGCCCGGTTCTGCTCGGCGCGGCGGAGCGCGAACTCCGAGATGTCGTAGCCGTGGAACTCCGAGTTCGGGAACGCCTTGGCCAGCTCGATCAGCGCGACCCCCGCGCCGCAGCCGACATCCGCCGCGCGAGCGCCCGCGCGCAGCCGCTCGACCACGCCGGGCAGCTTCGGCAGCGCGAATGGAACCAGAAGCGTGCGGAACCAGGGCGCGAACGAGCGCTCGATTCCCTGGGCTCCCTCCGGGCCGAACGCGTCGTAGGGCAGGCCGACGCCGGTGCGGAACGCCTCGGGCAGCTTCTCGACCACGGCCATGGTCTGGGGCAGGTGCAGGAAGAATCCGCCCCCGAAGGCGGGGTGGTTCTCGTCGACGAGCACGGCCACACCCTCGGCGGAGAGCGAGAAGCGGCCGTCACCGACGAAGTCGAGAATTCCCGCCGCGCCCTGCTGGTACATCCACTCGCGGACCCAGCGCTCGTGCAGCCCGGTCGCGCGCGCGAGCTCGTCGCTCGTCGCCGCGCCGAGATCGCCGAGCGCCGCGTACAGTCCGAGTCGATCTCCCAGGCAGATCAGCGCCGACGTCATCGCGCCGCCGAGCGACCCGAAGACGATCTTCAGGTAGCCCTTCAGCTTCTCCGGGTCCGCGTTCCTCGAGTTCGCCATGCGAGCAAGTCTACACGAGCTTCGCGGCCGACTCGCGGCCCGACAGCACCTCGCTTCGCGAGCGCCACGCGCGCTCGATCAGGTCCTCGACCGCGCCCGGCTCGAGGGACGCCTCGCGCGCGACCCACTCGAGCTCGTCGCGCACGGTCGTGTCGAAGATCCCGGGATCGTCGCTGGCGACCACGAACGGGACGCCGTGATCGATGAATCGGTGCACCGGATGGTGTAGGGGGTCGGAGATCCCGCCGATGCGCAGATTCGAGGTCGGGCAGATCTCGACGATCGCGCCGGCCCGGCGCACGCCCGCCATCGCGAGCTCCTGGCGCGATCGCACCTCGTCGAGGCGCGCGGCGTCGTAGCGGTGCACCACCGGGTCGTCCGGCCTCCGGGCCCGCAGCGAATCGCGTTCGCGGAACAGCGCGTTCTCGTCCACGCGCACGCCGCGCGCGCGCAGGGCCTCGGCGTGCGCCAGGTCGTAGTCGATCTGGTCCAGCCGCTCCGCCACCGACTCGCTTCGCGCGTGCTCGCCGTAGACCTCGGGGTCGACGCCGAGCGCGATCGCGTGGCCGAGCCGGTGCGCGCCGAGCTCGGCAGCTTGGTGCACCCAGCGAACCGCGCTCTCGAGCGACTTGTCGCCGAAGCTCTCGCCCACGTGGTACAGGATCGCGAGCGCGCGAGCGGGATGGCGCTGGTTGAACTCGTGCACCGCCGCGAAGAACTCGGCCTTGCCCTTGGGCGGGAAGCCCTCTTCGACGTAGCAGAAGTCGACTCCGGTGACGGACTCGCCGTGCGGGCCGAGCGCGAGCTCGCGCACGAGCTCGAAGTCCGGCCACGGATCGCGCCGCGAAAGGCTCAGCGCCAGGCGCGAGGTCATCCCGTCGCGCGTCGCCTGCGCGTAGCGCTCGAGGATCGGAATCGAGAGCCGCCGCGCCATCTCGTTCGTGAAGGGCGGGCCGAACATCAGCCGCTGCTCCGCGTACCCGATTCCCTGCCGGCGCTGGTCGGCGAGCATTCTCGCGACGAAGAAGTCGATCTCGTCGGCGATGCCCGGCAGCGGATCGTCGTGCGTTCCCGCGACCGCGTGCATCATCGCGCTGCCGTTGATCAGCAGGTTGAACTTGGCTTGGAAGCGCTCGAAGTTCCCCGCGTCGGCGTCGCCGAAGACGAAAAGCCGCCGGAACTCCCGCTTTGCCTCGGGATCGCCGGCGCGGTGCCGCTCCAGGATCTCGCGCAAGCGCGGGCGCTCGCCGTATGCGCGCTCGAACGCGCTCTCGTAGAAGCGCCAGTCGATCTCGCGGTGGCCGAGCCGCTCCAGGTAGTCCTCGGCGCGGATCGTCCCGTACATGTGCAGGTGCAGCTCCGCGAGCGGCAGGCGTGGGTCCGTCATGGTCGGGGTCTATAGTACGGCGAGCGGAGGTCCTGGCGATGGCGAATTCGGGCGAGACCCGGATCGAGCGCGACTCACTCGGCGAGGTGCGTGTCCCTGCCGACGCGCTCTGGGGCGCGTCGACGCAGCGCGCGATCGAGAACTTCCCGATCAGCGGGGAGCGCTTTCCGCGCGTCTTCCTGCGCGCGCTCGGGCTGGTGAAGCGCGCGGCCGCGGGCGCGAACGCGGAGCTCGGCGTGCTCGAGCCCGGGCTCGCGACCGCGATCGCCACGGCTGCTCGCGAAGTCGAATCGGGACTGTGGGACGCGGAGTTCCCGGTCGACGTGTTCCAGACCGGCTCGGGCACCTCCACGAACATGAATGCGAACGAGGTGATCGCCTCTCGCGCATCGCGCTTTCTCGCGGCGCGCGGCGACGCGCGCCCCGTGCACCCCAACGACCACGTGAACGCGAGCCAGTCCTCGAACGACGTGATCCCGAGCGCGCTTCACGTCGCCGCGCGGCTCGCGCTGCGCGAGGATCTCGATCCCGCGCTCCTTGCGCTGCAGAGCTGCCTCGAAGCGAAGGCGCGGGCCTTCGACGGTGTGGTGAAGCTCGGCCGCACGCATCTGATGGACGCGACGCCCGTGCGGCTCGGACAGGAGTTCGCGGGCTGGGCGCGTCAGGTCGAGCTCGGCCGGGCGCGGGTCGCGCGGGCGTGCGAGGCGCTGGCCGAGCTCGCGCTCGGCGGCACCGCGGTCGGCACGGGCTTGAACGCGAAGCCCGGCTTCGCGCGCCTTGCGATCGAGGCGATCTCGCGCGAGAGCGGGCTCGATTTTCGCGAGGCCTCGAACCACTTCGAGGCGCAGGGAGCGCGCGACGCCGCGGTCGAGGCGAGCGGCGCGCTGCGCACGCTCGCCGTGTCTCTCGCGAAGATCGCCGCCGACGTGCGGCTGCTGGCGTCGGGGCCGCGCGGCGGGATCGGCGAGCTCGAGCTTCCCGCGATCCAGCCCGGCTCGTCGATCATGCCGGGGAAGGTGAATCCCGTGATCTGCGAGGTCGTGCTGCAGGTCTCGGCGCAGGTGATCGGCAACGACGCGGCGATCGCGGTCGCGGGCTTCTCGGGGCAGCTCGAGCTCAACGTCTTCGTGCCGCTGATCGCGCGCAATCTGCTCGCCTCGATCTCGCTGCTCGCGAGCGCGTCGCGGGTCTTCGAGCAGAAGTGCCTCGACGGGATCGAGGCGCGGGCCGAGCGCGCCGAAGCGCTGGTCGAGGAGAGCCTGGCGATGGTGACCGCGCTGGTTCCGGCGATCGGCTACGACGCCGCCGCCGAGATCGCGAAGGAGGCCTGGCGCACCGGACGGCGCGTGCGCGAGATCTGCCGCGAGCGCGCGCTCCTTCCCGACGACGAGCTCGCGCGGCTGCTCGATCCGCGCCGACAGACCGGGCTTTCGCTCCGCTAGCGGCGCGCGATCCCGAGCGTCGCGAGCGCGTGCTCCTTGGCCCACTTGTAGTCGGCCTTTCCGTTCGGCGCGCGCTGCACGACGTCCACGAAGAGCACGCGCTTGGGCAGCTTGTAGGCCGAGAGCTTGCCACGGCAGCTCGAGAGCACGTCGGCCTCGCCCGCGGAGCTTCCCGGGCGCAGGCTCGCGACCGCCGTCACGGCCTCGCCGAAGCGCTCGTCCGGAACTCCGACCACGAGACAGTCGTACACCGCGGGGTGGAGCTTCACGACCTCTTCGACCTCCTCCGGAAAGATCTTCTCGCCACCGGAGTTGATGCAGGCGGAGCCGCGCCCGAGCAGCGTGATCGAGCCGTCGGCGGCGACGCTCGCGTAGTCGCCGGGGAACGAGTACCGCACGCCGTTCACGGTCCGGAAGGTGCGCTCGGATTTCTCCGGGTCCTTGTAGTACCCGATCGGCACGTTGCCGGTGGTGGCGATCATGCCGATCTCGCCCGAGCCCGGCGCGACCTCGCGGCCGTCGTCAGCGAACACCTTCACGTTCGGATTCAGATTGAACTTCGCGGTCTCTGTCGCGTTCGCGCGTGTGGTGATGTTCGATCCCATGCCGCCTTCGGTCGAGCCCATGATGTCGAAGAGCATCATGTCGTGGCGGCGCAGCAGCGCCTGCTTGACCTCGGAGGTGAACATCACGCCGGACGACGCGATCATCGCCAGCGACCCGAGGTTCCAGGGCTTGCCGCGCGCCTCGGCTTCCTCGATCGCGCGCAGCATCGGCTTGGCGAACGCGTCGCCCACGATCACCAGATCCGTCGCGCGCTCGCGCTCCACGGTGCCGAACAGCTCGTCCGAGTCGAAGTGCGTGCCCTCGAGCAGGATCACGGTGCCGCCCAGGTGCAGCGTGACCATCGCGCCGATCCAGAGCCCGGTGCCGTGCATCAGCGGACAGCAGACGATCGTGCGCGGCGCGAGGCCCTTGGCCACGAGCGCCTCGACCGCGGGCGCGATCGCGTCGGCCGTGGTCGGAACCGGCAGGCCGCGCACGCCGTGGCCGAGCAGCATCCCCGCGCAGAAGGCGCTGGCGTCGTACATCTCTCCCTTCG
>VGRW01000128.1 GCA_016875225.1 Deltaproteobacteria bacterium | reverse complement strand
GTTCTGCTTCGGCGTGAAGTGGTACACCGGGCGCATTCGATCGAGCTCTCCGCAGCGCCGTGGAGGATACTCTCGGCATCATGACCGCGACGACCCGACCGCTGCCCGACCATCTTCCGATCCTCGACCGGCCCGGGGCGAGCCGCGTGAGCGAGGCGGTCTACGCCGAGCGCGAGATCACCGCGCCGGTCGACCTGTGCGACGCACGCGGCCGGCTGAACCCGGCGGCGGTCGGCTTCGCGCGCCAGCCGCTGTTTCGCGCGAATCTCTCCGGTCACTGGCCGAGAAAGAAGCGCTGGAACTTCTGGAACTGGATCGGGCCGGACTTCGTCTTCTCGGTGACGCTGGCCGACATCGACCTGACCTCGTTCTGCTCCTTCACGCTGACCGATTTTCGCGACGGCGCGCACTGGGCCGGATCGTCGTACGGGCGGCCGGGGCGCTTCGACCTGCCCGAGCAGGTCGAGGCGAGCGTCGCCTTCTCGGGCGCGGGAATCGAGTACGCAAATCGCATCGACGGCGGCGACCTGGCGGTGCGCTTCGGCGGCCGCGCCAGCGACGGAACCGAGATCGCGGCCGACTTCGCCGTGCACAGGCCCGCGGGTCACGAGAGCCTGAACGTGGTCGTGCCCTGGAGCGCGACCCGCTTCCAGTGCAACTCGAAGCACGCTGCGCTGCCGTGCGAGGGCGAGGTGCGCGCGGGCGAGCGCCGCTACGCGCTCGATCCGCGCACCTGCTTCGCGGTGCAGGACTGGGGCCGCGGAATCTGGCCGCACCGCTCGTTCTGGAACTGGGGCGTGGCCACCGGCTGGGCGGGCGACGCGCTGCTCGGCGTGAACTTCGGCGCGAAGTGGACCACCGGTACCGGCTCGAACGAGAACGGAATCCTGTGCAACGGCCGGCTGCACAAGATCATGGAGGACCTGCGCTGGGAGTACGACGCGAGCCAGTGGCGCAAGCCCTGGCGCGTGGTCGCCGAGCACTCCGGCGCGCTCGACCTGGTGCTCGAGCCGGTCGCCGCGCACACGCCGAAGCTCGACCTGGGCGTGATCGCGACCGGAGGCGTCTGCGCGTTCGGGCGCTGGCGCGGACGCGTGCGCGTCCCTGGCAGCGAGATCGCGGTCGACGGCCTGATCGGCTGGGCCGAGGAATTCGCGCACCGCTGGTGACGAGGAGACGGGAATTGATCCCCGCAGACGAGAGCTTCGACGGAACCTGGCCCTTCCGCCCCCGCTTCTACGACGGCAACGGCTTCCGCATGCACTACGTCGACGAGGGCGAGGGTGATCCGATCGTGTGTCTGCACGGCGAGCCGACCTGGGGCTACCTGTACCGCGAGTTCATTCCGCGGCTCGCTCGCCACGGTCGCGTCGTCGTTCCCGACCATATGGGGTTCGGCAAGAGCGCCACGCCCCAGGACCGCGACTACTCGATCCGCGACCACGTCGAGAACCTCGAACGACTCCTCGATCACCTGCAGCTCGACTCGATCACCTTCGTGGGGCAGGACTGGGGCGGCCCGATCGCGAGCGGCGTCGCGCTGCGCAATCCCGGCCGCGTGAAGCGCCTCTGCTACATGAACACGGGAATGCCCGGCCGAACGCCCGCGAACGTGAAGACGGTCGCGGACTTCCCCTGGTTCGAGTGGGTGCAGACCGACGAGAGCCGGGCGGTGCTATCGAACCTGGGCGCGACGATCCTGTCGGTGCTGAAGCGAATCGGCTTCGAGCGCGCCGCGCACGTGGACGAGACCTGGGTTCGCGCCTACGCCGCGCACTTCCGAACGCCCGAGGACTGCAAGGGAGCGCTGGCCTTCCCGGCCTGCATCAACTCTCCCGCGACGATGGCGGTGATCTTCGAGCGGATCGCGAACCTGCCCGCGCTCGCCGCCAAGCCGGCGATGTACGTCCACGGCGAAGCCGACCGCGCGATCCCCACCGAGATGGCCGTGGGCACGTTCCGCTCGACCTGGCCGAAAGGCCCGGTCGTCACGCTTCCCGGTGTCGGGCACTTCATCCAAGAGGACGCGCCCGAGACCGCCTGCGCGCTGATCGAGCAGTTCATCCAGATGACGCGGTAGCGGCGCGCCGCTGATGGGCGGCTCCGGGTGCCCGTGCCCAGGAGCCGACCATCCCTTGCCTGCTCCCTGGGCACGAGCGCAAGCTCATCGACGCCGCCGAATGCTTCCCTCCCGCCAGGCGGCGGCCCGGGGCTTGCATCGCAGGCGGAGCGCCGCAGCTCGCGGAAGGAGGAGATCATGTCGGGAGTGAGGGTTCTCGTTGTCTGCCTCGGACTCGGCCTGCTGCCGACGGGGCTGGCGACCGCGAACGACGCGGCGGATCACGGGCTCGAACAGCTGCTGATCGAGTCGGCGACCACGCCCGAGCAACATCTTGCGCTCGCCAACTACTTCAAGGCCCGGGCCACGGCCGCGCGCGAGGACGCCGCCTACCACAGAAGGATGGGCGCATCGTATTCCGGCGGAAAGCTCGCCACGCTGCAGGCGCAGAAGGCGCACTGCGACAAGCTCGCGACGCTGGCGGAATCCGCGGCGGGGGAGTACGACGCGCTCGCCAAGGCGCACGAGGCGCTCGCCAAGCCGTAGCCGGCCGCAAACCGCACGACTCGATCGGGGCGTCGCAACGCTCGCCGCGGCAGATGGTGTACGTTGCAGCCATGAATCCACGCTTGATCGGAACGGCGGTTCTCGGCTTGCTCGTCGCCATGGTGCTGCTGAACAGCTTCTACGTCGTGCAGCCCGGCGAGCGTGGCGTGCACGTCACGCTCGGCACGATGTCGGATCAGTTCGTCGCGCCTGGCTTCGGCATGCGGTTGCCCATGGTCACCCAGATCTGGCGCGTGAACGTGCAGCAGGACACGCGCGAGATCGGCGCGGACTGCTTCTCGTCCGACCTGCAGCAGATCACGATCCAGCTCAAGGTGCTGTACCGGATCCCGGAGACATCGGTGGTCTCGGTGCTGCGCGACTACGCGGGCCACCCGTTCGAGAAGCTGATCCTGCCGCGTGTGCAGGAAGCGACCAAGGAGGCCACCGCGCTGCGCACCGCCGCCGACATCGTGAAATCGCGCGAGCAGGTCAAGGCGGCGGCGCTCGCGTCCTCGCGCGAGAAGGTTGGAAGCCTGCTGATCATCGAGGACCTCGTGATCGAGGACGTGAAGCTCTCGCGCGAGCTCGAGCAGGCGATCGAGGCCAAGATGGTGCAGCAGCAGGAGGCCGAGAAGGCGATCTTCAAGATGCAGCAGGCGAAGACCGACGCCGAGACGCTGATCATCAAGGCCACCGCCGACGCGGAGTCGATCCGCATCCAGGGCGAGGCGCTCGAGCAGGCGCCGAAGCTCGTGGAGCTGAAGATGGTCGAGAAGTGGAACGGCGTCTCGCCGCAGGTGGTCGGCGCCGGCTCGAACATCATGCTCCCGCTCGAGAGGCAGAGCGGCCCGCGCTGATCGCGGCTCAGGGCTCGACCGGGCCCAGGCGCACGACGAGCGAGCGAGACTGGTCGACGAAGAGCCCGACCCAGCGGTCGCGCAGTCCGTATTTCTCGCGCAGCAGCGCGCGGATCGGTGCGCGCGCCGAGAAGTCCTCGAAACGCACGCCAGGAATTCGCCGTCTCGGCCCTCGGCGCGGAAAGCGATCCGCGGATCTCGGCCGAGATCGTCGAACCACGGGTTCTGCGCCGAGCCGGCCTCGAGCCAGAGCTCGCGGACATCAGAAGACCGCGATCGGGTTCAGCGGCGAGGCGGTGCCGCGCAGCAGCACCAGCGGCGCGAGCGTGAGCAGGAACTCCCAGCGCGCTTCGGCCGCGCAGGCGCTGGCGAGCGGCTCGAGCTCCAGGTTGTCGATCAGGTGCAGGCCGAGCGCAGCGATCGCGACGGAGTGGATCGGCAGGCCCACGCCAGGGACTCGCGAGGGAATGACGTCGGAGACGCCATCGCAGCCCAGCGCCGCCACGCCGCGCTCGTGCAGCCACGGCAGGCACGAGGCGTCCAGGCCCGCGAGCGAGACGCGCGGATCCCACGGCCCGCGCGCGTCGCGAAGCGCCCAGCGTCCCGTGCGCACCAGCAGGAGGTCGCCCGGCTCTACGCGCAGGCGCGCGTCCCGCTCGGCGCGCTCGAGGTCGTCGGGGAAGATCGGCTCGCCGCTGTCGAGAAAAGGCACGCCGCGCGATCGCGGCACGTCGAGCAGGATGCCGCGCGAGACGACGCCGGAGCTCAGCTCGTGGATGCCGAGCTCGAGCGCGCCGTGCGCGGTCACGCTCTCGATCGGGTAGCCGTTGTACAGCTTCCCCTCGTGGAAGATGTGGCAGAGCGCGTCGATGTGAGAGGTGGCGAAGCCGTGCGGCGCGATCGCGAAGTAGTCGCCGCCCCAGCCCTCGGTCGCGGTGCCGGTCATGTGGTGCGCGACGGGGTTCGGATTCTCGGGGCCGGGCAGCGTCGGCAGCGGCCGCGACGCAGAAACGGTTCGCCCGCTGCGCACGAGCCGGGCCGCGGCCACGCGCTTCTCGGGCGTGATCAGATTCAGCGTGCCGAGCTGATCGCGCGCGCCGAACCGGCCCCAGTTCGAGAGTGACTGGTGGAAGGCCCGAACTTGCTCGGGAGACAGCGGCGAGCGCGCCACGCTCATCGCGTCGCCCTCACGTCGGAGGCTGCGCGTGCAGCCGGGTGGCGCGCGCAAAGCCCGTGAGCACGAAGCGCAGGAAGCGGCCGAGCGCCGGATCGCCGAGCTCGCCCGCGTCGTCGAAGGCCTGGTGCGCCGACCCGAGCGAGAACATGTCCGGGTAGACGTGCACGCCGACCACCTCGAGCGACATCCGCAACACCCAGAGCCCGCGGTTCCCGCCGACCAGCGACGGCGATGCGGACATCAGCACGGCGGTCTTCCCGCGCAGCGGCATGGGCTTCGCGCGCGTGACCCAGTCGATCGCGTTCTTCAGCACGGCCGGCACGGAGTAGTTGTACTCCGGCGACGAGATCACGAGCCCGTCGGCCGCTGCGATTCGCGCCACCAGCTCCTGCGCGCCGACCGGCAGGCCCGAGGCCGTCTCCAGGTCGCCGTCGTAGAACGGCAGCTCGAGCGCGCGCAGATCGATGCGGTCCACCTGCGCGCCCTCCTTCTCGAGAACCCGCAGCGACAGATCCAGTAGCTTGCGGTTCAGCGACGCCCCGCGCAGCGAGCCCGAGAGCGCAACCAGCTTCATCGCTTCTCTCCTTCCACGGTGAGCCCGACCTCCTGACCGAACGAGAGCTCGAGCGTGTGGCCGTCGGGGTCGCGGACGAACGCCCAGTATCCGACCGGCGGACCGGCGTCGGACGGGCCCGCGATCAGACGGCCCTCCTGTGCTGCGAGCGCGGCCAGGCGATCGACCTCGGCGCGGCTCTCGCACCCCACGCCTAGGTGCGCGAGCGGCCGGAGCGGGTTCTCGACCGTCGCTGTCGCCACCAGCACGATCACGAACGGTCGGGTGAGATCGGAGAGCCAGACGACCCCGTCGCGCCGATGCACGACCTGCATTCGCGCGTAGCGCGACCAGAACGCGACGGTCGCGTCGAGGTCCGACGAGGAGAGCGCGACGTGCGTGAGCCCGAGATCGTGCACGCGGGCATTCTGAGCGGGATCGGAACTCCGGGCAACGAGCTCTTGACCCGATGGCGGCGGGCGTCGAGACTGCGCTCGATCATGGCGTGGTTTCGAAACCGCTCGCGCAGCTCCCCGAGCGACGACTCGACCCTGGTCGGCGGCGAGCGTCTGGTGCTCGCCGTGCTCGAAGGCGCGGACACCGGCGCGAGCCTGGCCGTCCCGGCCGTCTCGCTCGAGATCGGGCGCGGCGAGCAGACCGCCATCGCCGACGGAAGGCTCAGCCTGCGCGACCGCTCGGTCTCGATCCGCCAGGCGCGGCTCTCGCGCGGACGCGACGGCTAGCTGCTC
>VGRW01000127.1 GCA_016875225.1 Deltaproteobacteria bacterium | reverse complement strand
GCTCGCGCAGCAGCAGCACCCCGCCGTCGCTGCTCGCGTGCTCCGCGTCGAACCGGCCCACCACGGGCCGTCGTCCCAGCGGCGAAAACTCAAGCTGCGTCGCGCTACACTCTGTCTGCACAGGTCGGCCCTTTCTGTTGGCCCGTTTTGTCTTGCAACTCAACGGTTAACAGAAGTCAGCCGGCCTGTGCTCGTTTGAGTGGTGAGAAATCCAGGCTAGAGGGCGCGCGCGTTTGTCCCAGGAATCGGTCGCAATGCTCACGGGGCTGATCTTCGCCGCCGCCATGCTCTACGCGTCGGTCGGTCACGGCGGCGCGTCCGGCTATCTCGCGGCGATGGCGCTCTTCGGTGTCGCACCCGAGGTGATGAAGCCGACGGCGCTGGTCCTGAACATCCTGGCCTCGGCGCTGGCCGCGGGGAGCTTCGCGCGCGCGGGCTTCTTCGACTTCCGGCTGTTCGCGCCCTTTGCGCTCGCGTCCGTTCCGATGGCCTTCGTCGGCGGCGCGATCCAGGCGCCGAGCGGGGTCTACCGGGTGATCGTCGGGGTCGTGCTGCTCTTCGCGGCGACGCGGTTCCTGATCGACGTTCCCGCCGCGCGATCAGACAAGGGCGGGCGGCCGGCGCTCGGGGTCTCGCTCGCGTGGGGCGCAGGCATCGGCCTGCTCTCGGGGCTCACGGGCGTCGGCGGGGGGATCTTCCTGACGCCGCTGCTTCTCCTGGCGGGCTGGGCGGATGCGCGGCGCGCGAGCGCGGTGTCGGCGGCGTTCATCTTCGTGAACTCGATCGCGGGGCTCGCAGGCCACCTGGCCAGCGTCGGACAGGTGCCGGACGCGATCCGATTCTGGGCGCCGGCCGCGCTCGTCGGCGGCTTCCTCGGCGCGCGCGTGGGCAGTCGACATCTCGCGCCGAAGTCGCTGCGCCGCGTTCTCGCGCTGGTGCTGCTCGTGGCCGGCTTGAAGCTCGTCGCGAGCTGAGATCGAAGGGAGGAGGAATGCCCGTCGAGGTGCTCGGCATCGATCACGTCTATCTGGCCGTGCGCGATCTCGCGCGCTCCACGCAGTTCTACGACGGGGTGATGGCCGCGCTCGGCTACCGGCGCGTGGACTCCGCGATCGCCGGCGACCCGCACGTGCACTACTACAACCGCCAGTTCGGCTTCTCGCTCCGGCCGGCGCGCGCGGGAACACCGGCGCACGATCCCTATGCGCCGGGCCTGCACCACTTCTGCTTTCGCGTGCTCGATGCAGCGGCCGTGGATCAGGCGGCCGCGGAGCTTCGCGCGCTCGGCGTCTCGGTGAGCGAGCCGCGTCTCTACCCCGAGTACGCGCCCGACTACTACGCGACCTTCTTCGACGATCCCGACGGGATCCGGCTCGAGATCACGAACTTCCGCGAGCAGCGCCGGGCGCGGATGTACGGCTAGCGCGTGTCGACGTCGTCGGTGTCGACCTGCCCGGAGAGCCGGCGCCGCGTGAACGACCAGCTCATTCCGACCGCCATCACCAGCGATATCACGACCAGCGCGACGTGCGTGAGCGCGGGCAGGCTCGACATCGAGAACACGCCCTGCTCGACGAGCAGCCAGATCAGCCCTACGCAGAGCGCCACGACCAGCAGGATTCCCACGCCGCCGAGCGAGCGGCGTGCCGCGGTTCCGTAGACGACCCACGCGATGGCGAGCGCGGTTCCGACCACGAACTTCAGCGCGGGCGAGCCGAGCCAGCTCGACTCGTCGGCCGGCGTCCACGTGCCGATCACCCACGCCACGTACGAGACTCCCCACGGGTTGTAGCTGGCGTAGACCAGCGCGAGCGCGAAGGCGAATCGCAGCCCGAATCCACCCAGGCCGATGCCCCGGTCGGCGGCGTGTTCCATCCGTGCGATCATACGCGATCGAGCGGTAGCATCCGAGAGCAGAGACTCGTTGGATTCGGGGCTGGAAGATGACGATCGTCGAAGTCGGAGTCAGCGCGAGCACGCACGGCCACGAGCCGACGCGACTCGAGGCGAAGATCGCCGAGTACGGGCGTCGCGATCGATTCCGGCGCGCGCTGCGGCGCTTCCTGCCGATCTTCGGGACGGGCTGCGCGTGCCTGTTGATCCCGCCGCACGTTCCGTGGCTGCTCGGCTTCACGCTGGTCGGCTCGGTGCTCGCGACGCAGCGCCTGAAGCAGGCGCGCGAGATCCTCTCGCTGGCCGGAACCTGCCCGGGCTGCGCCGCCGAGCAGACGCTCGATCCACCGCTCGAGCTGCCCGCGATCAAGCGCTGTCCCGGCTGCGGCGCGTTCCTGAAGCTCGAGCGGGTCTAGCCGGAGGACGGGCTCATGCCGGACGCGAGCTTCATCGATCCGGTCTGCGGGATGACCGTCGCCGCCGACGGGCCGCACCGCTGCGAGCACGCCGGGCAGACCTACCGCTTCTGCAATCCTCGCTGCCTCGCGAAGTTCCAGGCCGAGCCCGAGCGATATCTCGCGCCGCGCCCCGTAGAGCAGGAGCCGGTCGCGCCCGACGCGATCTACACCTGCCCGATGGACCCCGAGATCCGCCAGATCGGGCCCGGGTCGTGCCCGATCTGCGGAATGGCGCTCGAGCCGCTCGAGGCCTCGCCAGACGAGCCGGAGAACCCGGAGCTCGCCGACATGCAGCGCCGACTCCGGGTCTCGGCGCTGCTCAGCGTTCCGCTCGCGGCGCTGGCGATGTCGGAGATGCTGCCCGGAATGCCGCTGCAGCACGCGGTGTCGCCGCGGCTGCTGGGGCTGGCGCAGCTCGCGCTCGCCACGCCGGTGGTCGCGTGGGGCGGCTGGCCGTTCTTCGTGCGCGGCGCGCGGTCGCTCGCGACGCGGCGGTTCAACATGTTCACGCTGATCGCGCTCGGCACGGGCGTCGCGTGGCTGTACAGCGTCGCAGCGGTGCTCGCGCCGGGGAGCTTTCCCGAGGCGTTCCGCGGCCACGGCGGCGCGATCGCGCCGTACTTCGAGGCGGCGGCCGTGATCGTGACGCTGGTGCTGCTCGGACAAGTGCTCGAGCTCCGCGCGCGCGGCCGCACGGGCGCGGCCCTGCGCGCGCTCATGGGGCTTGCGCCGAAGACCGCGCGGCTGGTGCGCCCGGAAGGGCTCGAGATCGACGTCGCGCTCGCGGACGTGCGCGTGGGGGATCGCCTGCGCGTGCGCCCGGGCGAGAAGATCCCGGTCGACGCGCGCGTGCTCGAAGGTACCTCCAGCGTCGACGAGTCGATGCTCACCGGCGAGCCGATTCCCGCCGAGAAGCGCCCGGGCGATCGAGTCACGGGGGCGAGCTTGAACCAGAGCGGCAGCCTGTTGATCGCGGCCGAGCGAGTCGGCCGCGACACGCTGCTCGCGCAGATCGTGGCCCGCGTGGCCGAGGCGCAGCGCAGCCGCGCGCCGATCCAGCGCCTGGTCGATCGCGTGGCCGCGATCTTCGTCCCCGCGGTCGTGGGCGCCTCGCTGCTCACGTTCGCGCTCTGGGCGCTCTTCGGCCCCGAGCCGCGGCTCGCGCACGCGCTGGTGAACTCGATCGCGGTTCTGATCATCGCGTGTCCGTGCGCGCTGGGCCTCGCGACGCCGATGTCGATCATGGTCGCGATCGGACGCGGAGCCCAGCTCGGCGTGCTGTTCAAGGACGCCGAGGCGATCGAGCGCCTGCGCGAGATCGACACGCTCGTGATCGACAAGACCGGAACGCTGACGGAGGGGAAGCCGAAGCTCGCGAGCGTAGAGCCGGCCCGGGGCGTCGACGATGCGACGCTTCTCCGTGTCGCTTCGAGCCTGGAGCGCGGAAGCGAGCATCCGCTCGCCGCGGCCATCGTCTCGGGCGCGGACGAGCGCGGCGTCGCGGCCGTCGCCGTCGCGGACTTCGCCTCGCGAGCGGGGCTCGGCGTGAGGGGAAGTCTGGACGGCCGGGCGTCGGCGCTCGGAAACCGCAACCTGCTGCGGGAGCTCGGCGTCGCGGCCGGTGAGATCGACGCGCTGGAGCTCGAGGCCGACCCCCGCCGCGACCGCGGCGAGACCGTCGTCTTCGTCTGGCAGGACGGCCTCGTGCTCGGGTCGCTCGGCGTGGCCGATCCGATCAAGCCGCACGCGGCCGAAGCGCTTCGCGGGCTGCGCGCCGACGGGCTTCGCGTGGTCATGCTCACCGGGGACAGCCGGCGCACCGCGGACGCCGTCGCGCGCGAGCTCGGCATCGACGAGGTGCGCGCGGAGGTGCTGCCGACCGACAAGGCAGAGGTGGTCGCGGAGCTCGAGGCGCAGGGCCGAAGAGTCGCGATGGCCGGTGACGGCATCAACGACGCGCCGGCGCTCGCCCGCGCGTGTGTCGGGATCGCCATGGGCACCGGGACGGACATCGCGATCGAGAGCTCGGGCGTCACGCTCGTGCGCGGAGACCTGCGCGGGATCGCGCGCGCGCGAAGCCTGTCGCGCGCGACGGTCGCCAACATCCGCGAGAACCTCTTCTTCGCGTTCGTCTACAACTCGCTCGGTGTGCCCGTCGCGGCGGGCGCTCTCTACCCGATCTTCGGCCTGCTGCTCTCGCCGATGCTCGCGGCGGCCGCGATGAGCGCGAGCTCCGTGAGCGTGATCGCGAACGCGCTGCGGCTGCGGCGCGCGGCGCGGTAGCGGCGCGGCGGATGTTCCTGTTCTGCTACGGATCGCTCGAGTTCGCCGAGGTGATGCGCGAGGTCACGGGGCGAACCTTCGCGGGCGAGCCCGCGGTGCTCGACGGCTTCGCACGCTACCGCGTTCGCGACGCCGACTATCCCGGACTTCTGCCCGAGTCCGGCGCGTGCACGAGGGGCACGCTCTACCGCGAGGTGGACGACACCGCGCTCGCGGCACTCGACCGCTTCGAAGGCCCGCTCTACGAGCGAAGATGGCTCGAGGTCCGGGTCGCGGACGGCGCGCGCCCCCACGCGAGCGTCTACGTGGTGCGCGAGGCGCAGCGAGATCTGCTGACCCGCGAGCCGTGGGACGAGCGCGCATTCGCTCGCGACCGCCTCGAGGCATTCCTGCGCCGGATTCGGATAGACTGAAGCCGTGACGGACGCCCCCAAGCGGATCGACCGCGTCTCCGGCGGCTGCCTCTGCGGGGCCGTGCGCTTCGAGGTCGAGCTGCCGACGCTGTTCTGCGCGCACTGCCACTGCTCGATGTGCCGCAAGGCGCACGGCGCCGGCTTCGTCACCTGGATCGGCGTGCCCTACGAGCGCTTCCGGATCACGGCAGGAGAAGACGCGCTGCGCCGCTACGACTCCTCGGAGCACGGCTGGCGGCGTTTCTGCGGCCATTGCGGGAGCAGCATGCTCTGCGAATCGAGCAAGCACCCGGATCACCTCGACGTCGCGCTCGGCTCGCTCGACGGCGAGATCGACCGCGCGCCGTCGCTCCACGTCTACGTGGACGACCGAGCGGGTTTCGTCTCGGTCGAGGACGGGCTGCCGAAGCTGGGCGGAAAGACCGGGATGGAGCCGCGCGGCTAGAAGCCGCTTCTAGATGTCGTCGTTGGTGCGGCAGTTCGCGGCGTCGATCGCGCTCTTCACCTGCAGGTAGCCGGGCCAGCCGTAGAACGGAATGAAGCCGAGCCAGAACTTCTTCTGCGGCATGTTCGGAAACGGCCCCCATCCTTTCAGAAACGGCCCCCATCCTTTCAGGTAGTACTCGCCGATGCCGGGGTGCGCGATCGAGAACCACATCGCGCTCTGCGCGCCGCGCCCGTTGGGGCATTTCCTCTCGGCCTGGGCGGGCGTAGCGAAGATCAGCACGAGCGCGAAGCCACACAGAGCCGCGTAGCGGTGGACCATCTCTTCTCCTGGTTCAGAAGGGGAAGAAATAGGGAATCACCGCGAGCGCGACCACACCGCAGAGCAGGTCGAGCGGTGCGCCGACCCTGACGAAGTCGCTGAAGCGGTAGCCGCCGGGTCCGAACACGATCAGGTGGGTCTGGTAGCCGATCGGCGTCGAGAAAA
>VGRW01000126.1 GCA_016875225.1 Deltaproteobacteria bacterium | reverse complement strand
GCGCACGCGAGCTACTTCCGCCCGCACCCGCCCTACGCAGCGGCCGGGCATTTCTCGCGCGCCTACGACCCTGCGGCGATCGCGGCGCCGATCCCGCCCGCGTCGAAGCGCCACCCGCTGCACGAGGGGCTGCTTCGCCACCGCGAGACTGCGGCGCCCGCGAGCGTCGAGGCGATCCGGAAGCTGCGCGCGCAGTACTTCGGGATGGTGAGCGAGGTCGACCACCAGCTCGGGCGCGTGTGGCAGGCGCTGGAGCGGCTGGGGTTCTGGGACGACACGTGGATCTTGGTGACCTCGGACCACGGCGAGGATCTCGGCGATCACGGGCTCGTCGGGAAGTCCGGCTACTTCGAGGGCTCGTACCACATCCTGGGAATCATCCGCGATCCGAGACACCCGCAGACCCACGGCTCGACGCTGGAGCGCTTCACCGAGAACGTCGACGTGTTCCCGACGCTCTGCGAGGTGCTGGGAATCGACGTGCCCGCGCAGTGCGACGGGCTGCCACTCACTCCGTTCCTTCGCGGAGAGACTCCGCCCTGGTGGCGAAGCGCCGCGCACTGGGAGTTCGACTGGCGCTTCACGCGCATTCCGCACGGCCCGCGCGTCTGGCCCTGGGACCGACAGCTGGAGCGGCAGCACCTGGCGGTGCTGCGCAGCGAGCGCTGCGCCTACGTGCAGTTCGGCGACGGATCGCACCTCTGCTTCGATCTGGCGGCGGACCCGACCTGGCGGACCGAGACCTCCGACGCCGCGCTCGTGCTCGCGCACGCGCAGGCGATGCTGACCTGGCGCTCGGAGCACGCCGAGCGGACGCTCACCGGAATGCTGGTCGAGAAAGGTGGGATCGGTCGCTGGCCGCCGATGCCCGACGGCTGGCGGCGCTAGCTCACTCCTCCAGATTCTCGTAGTACGGGATCTGGATCGTCGACTTGGCGGGCGTACCGGCGGGCGCCGGCGTCGGCGGGCGCGCGCCGCCCACCATCGCGACGGTGACCGGCGCGATCACCTTCGGGTCGGTCATCACGTTCACGCAGGCGGGCCTGCCGCTTGCGAACGCGCGCTCGAGCGCGGGGCGGATCTCGCCCGGATCGACCACGTACTCGGCGTGGCAGCCGAAGCCCGCGGCCGCGAGGTCGTAGCGCGTGGAGCCGAGCTCGGTCACCACGCGGCGCCCCTCGCCGTAGATCAGGTCCTGCCCGTGCGCGGACATGCCCCAGATCTGGTCGTTGTTCACCACCACCACGATCGGCAGGCCGTGACGCGCCATGGTGTCGAACTCGGCGAAGTTCAGACCCACCGATCCGTCGCCGACGATGCAGAGCACCGGGCGCCCCGGATGCGCGACCTTCGCCGCGATCGCGAACGGCATTCCGGTGCCGAGGCAGCCCAGGTAGCCGTGCGACATCCAGCTGCCGCCGCCGCGCACGTCGGCCACCATGTCCATCCACGACGCGGTCTCGCCGCCGTCGGCGATCACGATCGCGTCGCGCGGCAGCATCTTCGCGATCTCGCTGGTCAGCCGGTACGGGTGGATCGGGCCCTTCTCGGCGGCGAGCGCCTCGCTGAACATGAAGCGGTGGGCGTGTCGGACCTTCTGCACCGTCTCGATCCAGCCGCGATGGTCGCGGAAGCTCCTGCGCGCGGCCGCGGCGTCGAGTGCTGCGAGCGTCTCGCGGCAGTCGGCGGCGATTCCGACGTCGATCTCGCGGTTCCGGCCGATCTCGGCCGCGTCGATGTCGATCTGGATCACTCGCGCGCGGGACGGGATCAGCCGGCCGCTTCGCCCGCCGGTGAACAGGCCGAGTCGCGCGCCGACCACGAGCACGCAGTCCGCCTCCGCCTTTCCCGCCTGCCCCGCGATCGCAAGCGTCGCGAAGCCGCGGCCGCAGAGCGGGTGATCGGCCGGCACGAGTCCGTGCGCCTTCGCGTTGCTGAAGACCGGCGCGCCGATCCGCTCCGCGAATGCGACGAGCGCGCTGCCCGCGCCCGAGAACCACGCGCCGCCGCCGGCCAGGATCGCCGGCCGCTCGGCGGCCTCGAGCAGATCGAGCGCCTTCTCGACCACGGCCGGTGCCGGCGCCGGCGCGAACTCCGGGCGGATCCGCTCGGGCAGCTTCACACTCTCCTCGTCGACGCGCGCGAAGAGCACGTCGATCGGCAGCTCGAGGAAGACCGGGCCGGGCCGGCCGGTGGTCGCGATGCGCAGCGCCTGAACCGCCAGATCGGGGATGCGCTCGGTGTGCGTGACGCGGTGCGCCCACTTGGTGATCGGCGTGACCATCGCGACCTGGTCGATTCCGCCCTGCAGCGGCAGCGTCTCCGCCTCGCGTAGCGGCGCGGCTCCCGCGATGAAGAGCGTCGGAACGCAGTCGAGGTAGGCGTTCGCGATCGCCGTGACGCAGTCGGTGAAGCCGGGCCCGGCGGTCACCACCGCGACACCTGGCCTTCCGGTCGTGCGCGCCCAGCCGTCGGCGGCGTGGCCCGCCGCCTGCTCGTGGCGCGTATCGACGAGTTTCAAGCCCCGCGCCTTCGCGGCCTGCAGGATCGCGTCGAGGTGGCCGCCGTGGAGCGTGAAGATCGTGTCGATCCCCGCGCGCTCGAGCACCCGCACCAGCAATTCCCCGCCGTCGACCTTCGCCATCACGCGACCTCCTCTTGCGATCTTGCGGAAGTCTACTCCCTGCGCGAGCGGCGAGAAAACGCCAGATAGAACGGCACGCCGCTCGCGATCACCGCCAGACAGGCGAGCGACTCGAGCGGATTTCCGCGCAGCATCGCGAGCGCCACCAACGCGTTCGCGACCAGGTACGCGGCCGGCACCCACGGGTAGCCCCAGGCGCGGTACGGCCGCGGCAGGTCGGGTCGCTTGTACCGGAGCGCGTAGAGCGCGAGCGTGTCGGCGATGGTCGCGAGCACGATCGCAAACGTGGTGAAGTCGAGCACGCTGGGAAAGCGCCGCAGCACCAGGAGCAGCAGGCTCGCGACGCCCGCCTGCACCCAGATCGCCACGTGCGGAGTCTGGTACAGCGCGTGCACGCGGTCGACGCGCGCGAAGAAGCGCTGATCGAGCGCCATCGCATACGCGATCCGCGGCCCGACCAGGATCGTCGCGTTCAGCGTGCCCAGGATCGAGCCGAGCACGAAGAACGAAAGAACCCGCCCGCTCACCGGGCCGAAGAGCGCGTGCGCCGCGGCCTCGCCCGCGTTTCCCAGACCCCGCATCTGCTCGACGGGGATCGCGTACAGGTACACCAGGTTCACGGCCAGGTAGATCGCGATGCAGATCGCGAGCCCGAGGAAGAGCGCGCGCGGGATGTTCCGCTGCGGCTCGTGGATCTCGCTCGCGACGTAGACCGCGGAGTTCCAGCCCAGGTAGCTGAACAGGACCGGCGAGAGCGCGAGCCCGAACGAATAGAGCGAGATCCCGCCCGCGCCGCCGACGAGCGGGCGGAGATTTTCCGTGTCGCCCGCGTTCGAGCACGGAGCCAGCAGCACCAGCGCGGCGAGCGCGCCGATCTTGAGCAGCGCCATCGCATTGTTGAAGCGCGCGCTGTCGCGCACGCCCACGACGTTCAGCCAGCTCGCGCCGAACGTGGCTGCGAGCGCGACCAGGATCTTCCCGCCCTCGCCCAGGCCGATCAGCGGGTCGAGCGCCTCGGCGAATCCCGAGGCGAGCGTGGCGACCGTGCCGGTGAAGATCGCGAAGAACGAGACCCAGCCCATCTGGAAGCCCGCGAAGCCCGAGAACGCCTCGCGCAGATACACGTAGTCCCCGCCCGCGTGCGGGTACATCGAACCGAGCTCGGCGTTGGCGAGCGCGCCGGCCAGCGAGAGCAATCCACCGACGACCCAGACCGCCAGGATCAAGCCCGCGTGCGGCAGCCGGTCCGCGATCGCGCCGGGCGTCAGGAAGATCCCCGACCCGATCACCGACGCGACACAGAGAAGCGTCGCATCGCGCAAGCCCAGCTCGCGGCGCAAGCGATCGCGCGGGTGACGGTCCGGCTCTGCCCCCATGGTCGCTAGAGTACCTGTCGCGAGCCGGGGCGCGAGCCGGGGCGAAACCGAGTTCATGCGCGAGCGCTGTGACCTTCGACACGGTGGATCCGCGACCGGACGCCGATGGTGAGCCGATGACTCGGGTGACCCGTTTGCTCCGGATCCATCTCCGCACGGCAAGAGAGCGACGAAGCGCGCTGTCGACCGCCGGAATCGCGATCGCCGTCCTGCTCGGAGCTCGGATCGGGTCCGCCGAAGCGCCGGCCGCCGAGTTCGACCACATGCGCACGGGCTTCCCGCTCACGGGTGCGCATGCGAGAGTCGCCTGCGAGGCCTGCCACGTCGCAGCCGAGTTCCAGGGTACGCCTACGAAGTGCAGCGCCTGCCACGGAGGACCCGGCTCACGGGCGATGACCGCAAAGCCCGCGAATCACGTCCCCACCGCGGGATCGTGCGAGGACTGCCATACCGTCGAGACTTGGTCCCCCGCACACTTCGATCACATGGTGGCGACCGGAACGTGCGTGAGCTGCCACAACGGCACGATCGTAGGGGGGAAGCCGACGAGTCACCCCGCCTCCCCGAACAACTGCGAGATGTGTCATTCGACCACCGCTTGGATTCCGGCCTCCTTCGACCACGCCTCGGTCACCGGCACTTGCGCCACCTGCCACAACGGCACGACCGCCACGGGCAAGCCCGCGAACCACATCCAGAGCGCGAGCACCTGCGAGGACTGCCACACCACCACGGCCTGGACCCCCGCCCGGTTCGACCACGCCTCGGTCACCGGCGCCTGCGCGACCTGCCACAACGGCGCGACCGCCACCGGGAAGCCGGCGAACCACATCCAGAGCGCCAACACCTGCGAGGACTGTCATTCGACCCTGGCCTGGAGCCCCGCCCGCTTCGACCACGCCTCGGTCACCGGCGCCTGCGCCACCTGCCACAACGGCGCGACCGCCACCGGAAAGCCGGCGAACCACATCCAGAGCGCCAACACCTGCGAGGACTGTCATTCGACCCTGGCCTGGAGCCCCGCCCGCTTCGACCACGCCTCCGTCACCGGCGCGTGCTTCACCTGCCACAATGGAAGCACCGCCACCGGCAAGCCCGCGAATCACATCCAGAGCGCGAATACCTGCGAAGACTGTCACTCGACAACGGCCTGGAGCCCCGCGCGCTTCGACCATGCGAGCGTCACCGGGAGCTGCGGAACCTGTCACAATGGCACGACCGCGACGGGAAAGCCCCCGAATCACTTTGTCACGTCGATGGACTGCGTGGAGTGCCACACCACGACGCGATGGGAGCCGTCGACGTTCACCCACACGTCCGCCAACTACCCAGCCGGCCACCGGGGAACCTTCGCCTGCAGCGATTGCCACGCGGGAAACGCGCAGGCCAACGCCTGGAGCAATCCAAGCTACCAGCCCGACTGCGCCGGCTGCCACGCGTCGGACTTCCGGGCGGACCACCACAAGAAGGTCGAGTCGCCGCGCGTGCTCTACACGGTGAGCGAGCTTCGGGACTGCTCAGGTAGCTGCCACACTTATACCGACAGCTCGATGAGTCGGATCCAGACTTCGCGCTCCGGCGAACACAGCGCCTCCAGGGGCGGGTGGTGATCCGGCCGGGAGCCCGTTCCGGATCGATCGCGGCGATCGCGGCATGGCTCTCGCTCGCGCTCGTCGTCTGCGCAAACGCGCGCGCGGAATCCACCCTGCAGCGCGTCCTGGAAGGGATCGAAATCCGCGAGCGCGACGGCGAGGTCGACGTCGTCGTCCGATTCATGACGCCGGTTCGTTATCTGCGACATGCGCCGGCAGCCAGCGGGAGCACGCTTCAGGTTCAGATCGACCCCGTGTCGCTGGCGCCGCGCGCCATCGCGCCGCTGATCGGCAGCGAGATGCTCGCCGCGCCTTCCGGCTCTCCCGTGCCCCTCCTCGAGGTCGCCTACGAAGGCGGCCGGCCGGACGGCCGATATCTGGTGCTTCGGTTTTCGCGAAGCGTCGAGTTCCAGGTGCGGCAGGGAGGTGACTTCCGGAGCCGGTCAAGCGGCTTTAAGTGTGTAGAAGTTCTTGGGCGCGGAGAGCGCGTACTTTCTCCAACCGAGATTCATCGTGAGGGCGACGTAGGCCAGCAGGCGGTGAGTCGTCGTCTCCCCGCCGGTGATCTCCATCGCCTTCGTCCTGCGCTTGAACTCCTTGTTCACCCGTTCGATCGGATTGGTCGTGCGTAGGCTCGCCCAGTAGC
>VGRW01000125.1 GCA_016875225.1 Deltaproteobacteria bacterium | reverse complement strand
CTCGTGGTGGGCCATTTCGCTTCCTTCCTTGTGTTGCGTGGTTGCTCACAAGGAAAGCGAGATCGGCCCCCCACCTCAACTCCGACCCTCGGAGTTGGCGCCGTTACAGAAAGGAAGATGCACTACCCAGCGGCCTGGGGCTCACGATCTCGCGCGCGCTCGCCCGTCTTCTCGGCGGCGACCTGACGGTGTCGAGCGCGCAGGGCGGGGGAAGCGTCTTTCGCGCCAGCGTGGGCACCGGTTCTCTCGAGGGCGTGCGCATGCTCGACGTGTCTCAGGAGACGGCGAGCCCCGAGCCGCCGCCGGCGGTCGCGACCGCGCGCGAGCCCGAGCCGCTGCGCGCACGCGTGCTTCTCGCCGAGGACGGCGCGGACAATCAGGCGTTGATCTCGCTGGTGCTGCGCCGCGCGGGTCTCGAGGTCGAGATCGCCTGCGACGGCCAGATCGCTTGCGAGATGGTGGCCGCGGCGAGCGAACGCGGCGAGCCGTTCGACCTGATCGTCATGGACATGCAGATGCCGCTGATGACCGGCTACGAGGCCGCCGCGGCGCTGCGCGGCGACGGCTTCGCGACCCCGATCCTCGCGCTCACCGCGCAAGCCATGGCCGGTGATCGCGAGCGCTGCCTCGCGTCGGGCTGCGACGAGTACCTGTCCAAGCCGATCGACCGCGAGCGCCTCGTGAGCCTCGCGCGCGCGCTGCTGGAGAAGCGAGCGGTCTGAGGCGCGTCGAGCGATCCGCGGCGCCCCTCCGCTCGCGTATGATGAGCGCGGAGGTGGCGATGCGGCGGTTCGAAGGAAAAAGCGCGCTGATCACGGGCGCGGCCAGCGGCATCGGCCGCGCGACGGCGCAGCGCCTGGCGGGCGAGGGCGCGCGGCTCTTCCTGCTCGACGTCCAGGCGCAGGCGCTCGACGAGACCGCGAAGGCCGCCCGAGAGCTCGGCGCCGAGGTCGAGACGCGCATCTGCGACGTCTCCGATCCCGACGCCGCCATCGTCTCGGTCGAAGCCGCGGCGCGTTGCTTCGGCCGGCTCGACGTGCTCTGCAACATCGCCGGAATCCTGCATTTCGACCACACGCACGAGCTGTCGCTCGAGACCTGGCGTCGGATCCTCGCCGTGAACCTCGACGGCACGTTCTTCGTCTGCAAGGCGGCGCTTCCGCACCTGCTCGCGGCGCGCGGGAACATCGTGAACATGTCGTCGACCGCGGCGCTCGCGGGACACCCGTGGACGGCCGCGTACTCGGCCTCGAAGGGGGGCGTGCTCGCGCTCACCTACACGCTGGCGATCGAGTACTGCGCGCAGGGCCTGCGCGCGAACGCGGTCTGCCCCGGCTCGGTGACCACACCGATCCACTCCGCGTTCAAGCTCCCCGCCGGCGCCGATCGCAAGCTCGTCTACCGGATCATGCCGCCCGACGGAGTCTTCCGCGGGCCCGAGGCCGCCGCCTCGGTGGTCGCGTTCCTCGCCTCAGACGACGCTGCGCACATCAACGGAGCGGAGATCCGGGTCGACGGCGGCACGCTGTCCTGAAGGGCCGTCCCGATCCGAGCGCCGTCGCGTTCACAGGTCCGGAAGCGAGAGCGGGAAGTTCGTGGTCTCGGTGCCGCCGTCGACCTCGATGATCTTTCCGGTCACCCAGCCGCCGGCGTCGGACGCGAGCCAGAGCGCGGCGGCGGCGATGTCCTCGGGGCTTCCCACGCGGCGCAGCGGCGTCCGCGCCTCCATCTTCTTGCGCATGCCCTCCGCGGCGAGGAACGGCGCGAGCGCGGAGGTCTCGACCGCGCCGACGCTGATCGCGTTCACGCGCACGCGCGGCGCGAGCTCGTTCGCGAGCAGCCGCGTCAGGTGCGAGAGCGCCGCCTTCGCGGTTCCGTAGGCGGAGAAGCCGCGGTCGGTGATGCGGCCCAGCGCCGACGAGATGTTCACGATCGCGCCGCCGCCTCTTTCCAGCATGTGGGGGACCGCGAGCCGCGCCAGCAGGAACGCCGAGGTGACGTTGAAGCGGAACGATTCCTCGAAAAGGCGCTCGCTGGTGTTCAGGAACGGCTTCCAGGGCGAGCCGCCGGCGTTGTTCACCAGCACGTCGATCCGGCCGAGCTCGCCGATCGCGCGCGCGACCAGCGCCTCGAGCTGGGCCCGCTCCATCACGTCGCAGGGAACCGCGATCGCGCGCCGGCCGAGCGCGCGCACTCGCTCGGCGACCGCGTCGATCTCGCCAAGCGTGCGGGCGGCGCAGACCACGTCGGCTCCGGCCTCGGCGAAGCCGAGCGCGATTCCCGCGCCGATGCCGCGGCCGGCTCCCGTGACGAGCGCGACCTTTCCGTCGAGTCTGAAGCGATCGAGGATCATCCGGATCTCCGCGGTCGCTCAGCATACCACCGGGCCCGCGCGCTCGAGCCCGGCAGGACGTCGATCGATCGGCCTATCATGGCCGAGTGACGACCGAAGCCGCGCCCGCCTCGACCGTGGTCCTGCTCCGCGACGGGAGCGCCGGGCTCGAGGTCCTGCTCTTGCGGCGCAACTCGCAGCTCGCCTTTCACGGCGGCGCCTGGGTGTTCCCCGGCGGGCGGATCGACGCCGGGGACTCGGGCGAGGGAGGCGAGCTCGGTGCGGCTCGCCGCGCCGCTTCGCGCGAGGCGCGCGAGGAGGCGGGGCTCTCGCTCGATCCCGAGGCGCTGGTGCAGATCTCGCACTGGACCACGCCGGAAGGGCTGCCGAAGCGCTTCGCGACCTGGTTCTTCGTCGGGTCGGCCGATGCGACACAGGTTCGTGTCGACGGCGGCGAGATCCACGCGCACGCCTGGCTCACGCCCGCGGCCGCGCTCGAAGCGCGGCGCGCCGGAGAGATCGAGCTTCCGCCGCCGACCTTCGTCACGCTCTCGACGCTGCTCGCGAGGAGCAGCGCCGCGGAGGCGATCGCCGCCGCGCGCGCGCAGTCGCCGCTGGTCTATCTGCCGCGGCTGGTGCGTCTGGAGGGCGGCGCCTGCTCGCTCTACCCGGCGGACGCCGGCTGGGAGACCCGCGACCCGTCGCGTGAAGGCGCACGCCACCGCCTGCTGATGCTCGACTCGGGCTGGCGCTACCTGCGCGATCCGCTCTAGCGCACGCGCGCGAGCGCGCTCTCGAGCGCCTGCTCGAAGCGCGAGGCGAGCAGCTCGATCTCGTCCTCGGCGATCGTGAACGGCGGGCCGAAGCTGATCACGTCGCGCGCGGGATCGACGCCGCCGGGGTAGACGAACACGCCGTGCGCGATCCCGGCCGCGACGATCTTCGCGGTGAGCCCGGCCTCGGCGGGGAATGGCGTTCCGGAGCTCTTGTCGGCCACGAGCTCCACGGCCCAGAGCAGCCCGCGCCCGCGCACGTCGCCGACGTTGGGGTGATCGAGCAGGCGCGCGAGCCGCTTGCCGAGGATCTCGCCCATCCGCGCCGCGCGCTCGACGAGCTGCTCGCGCTCCAGGATCTCGAGCACCTTCTCCGCCGCGGCGCAGCTCGCCGGATGGGCGGAGTAGGTGAAGAACATGAACTCCTGTCCCTGCTCGATCACCGGCGCGACCACGGATTCGCTAGCGAAGATTCCGCCCATCGGCGCGTATCCGCTGGCCAGGCCCTTGCCGCCGACCAGGATGTCGGGAGTCACTCCCCAGTGATCCACCGCGAAGCGCTTGCCGGTGCGGCCGAAGCCGGTCATGACCTCGTCGGCGATCAGCAGAACTCCGTGGCGCTTGCAGATCTCGGCGAGCCTCGGCCAGTACCCGTCGGGCGGAACCAGCGCGCCGGCGGTCGAGCCGCCGATCGGCTCGGCGATCACCGCGGCCACGTTCTCGGGCCCGGCGCGCAGGATCGCCGCCTCGACCCCGTCGGCGCAGGCGACGTCGCAGCCCGGAAGCGACCTCCCGAGCGGGCAGCGGTAGCAGTAGCAGGCGGGCGCCTTCGGCAGATCGGCGAGCCACGGCTCGAAGCCCTTGCGGCGCTTCGTGTGGCCGCCGACGGCGAGCGTCGCGAAGGTCGTGCCGTGATAGGAGAGGTCGCGGCCGATCACCTGCCAGCGCTTCGGCTGACCGGCGGCGACGAAGTGCGCGCGGGCGATCCGCAGCGCGGCCTCGACCGACTCCGAGCCCCCGCTGGTGAAGCCCACGCGCGTGAGCCCGCGCGGCAGCCACGAGTCGACCAGGCGTTCGACCAGGCGGACGCGGGCTTCGCTTGCGAACGGCGGAATCGCGTAGGCGAGTCGCTCGGCCTCGCGCGCATAGGCCTCGGCGACCTCGCGCCGGCCGTGGCCGATTCCGACGACGATCGCGCCGCCCGAGGCGTCGAGGATCTGCCGCCCTTCGTCGGTGTAGAGCCAGACGCCCTCGCTGCGCGCGATCCGCAGCGGTGTCGCGCCCGCCCGTGACGCGAAGGCGAAGCGACGCGCGCGCTCGGCCTCCATCAGCCGAGCCCCGTTCCGAACGCTAGCGCCGTCGCGACCGTCATCGCGGAGCGCATGATAGCCTGACGCGAGAGTCGACGGGGAGATCGCCATGAAGCTGGGTGTCTTCTGTCCGCTCCTGGGTCCGGTCGCGGACGCCGCCTACGTGCGCAGCTTCGGCGAGACCGCGGAGCAGCTCGGCTTCGATTCGCTCTGGGCGGCGGAGCACGTGGTGCTCTTCGACGAGTACGGCTCGAAGTACCCCTACTCGGCGGACGGGCGCATTCCCGCGGCGCCGTCGAGCGGAATGCTCGAGCCGTTCACGACGCTCGCCTATCTAGCCGCGCTCACGAACCGGATCCGCCTCGGCACGGGAGTGCTGTTGGTGCCCCAACGCAATCCGGTGTACACGGCCAAGGAGGCGGCGAACGTGGACTGGCTCTCGGGCGGCCGGCTCGACCTGGGCGTCGGTGTCGGCTGGCTGGCCGAGGAGTTCCGCGCGGTCGGCGTCCCCTGGGCGCGGCGCGGCGAGCGAACCCGCTCGTACGTCGAGGTCATGCGCCGGCTCTGGTGCGACGAGGTGTCGGAGTTCAAGGACGAGTTCTACGACCTTCCCGCCTGCCGGCAGTTCCCCAAGCCGATCCAGAAGCCGCACGTGCCGATCCACTTCGGCGGCGAGAGCGACGCGGCGCTGCAGCGCGTGGCCGACATCGGCCAGGGCTGGTACGGATTCAACCTCGAGCCCGAGGGCTTGGTCGAGCGGCTCGCCCGGCTCGACGCGCTGCTCGACGCGAACGGCCGCAAGCGCAGCGATCTCGTCATCTCCGTCTCGCCGTACCTGCGCGCGATGACTCCGGCGAAGCTCGAAGCGTACCGGCGCGCGGGCGCGGATCAGGTGATCCTGATCGCGTTCGCGCGCGACCGAGCGGCGATCTCGTCCGCGCTCGGAAGGCTCGCGCAGGAGTACCTGCCGCTCTCGCGAAGACTCGCCTGATCGGCGCCATCTATCCCGCGCGCCCGGGAGCGAGGGCCTCGAGCACCTTCCAGTCGGGAACCGGCTGACCGCTCGGGTTGATCGGCTGGATGCAGACGTGGCTCGCTCCCGCGTCCAGGTGCGCGCGAACCCGCTTCTGCAGCACCGACACGTCGCCCCAGGCCACGGTCGCGTCGATGAACCGATCGCTTCCGCCGTTTGCGAAGTCGCTGTCGGCGAAGCCCAGCCGCTTCCAGTTGTTGCGGTAGTTCTCGAGGCCCAGGTAGATCGCGGCGGTGAGGCGCGCGAGATTTCGCGCCTTCGCGGGGTCGGTCTCGAGCAGCACCTTCTGCTCGACGCAGAGCCACGCGTCGGGCCCCATCGTCTTTCGCGCCATCGCGGTGTGCTCGGGCGTGGTGAAGTACGGGTGCGCTCCCTTCGTCTTCGTGGCGGCGAGCTGGAGCATCTTCGGGCCGAGCGCGGCGAGCACCGTCGGTGGCGCTTCGGCCGGGGGAAACGCGGCGTACGGCGCCTTCTCCATCCGCTCGAGGTACGCGCGCATCGTCGCGACCGGGCTCGCGTACACGTGGCCGCGCACGCCCTCGACCATCGGCCGGTGCGAGACCCCGAGCCCGAGCAGGAAGCGCCCCCCGGACTGCTCGGCGAGCGTCTTCTGTGCGGCCGCGGTGGCCGCGGCGTCGCGCGCGTAGATGTTCGCGATCCCGGTCGCGACCACCAGCCGCTCGGTCTTCGCGAGCAGCCACGCGGCGTGCGCGAAGGGGTGCCGCCCGATCGCCTCGGGAATCCAGAACGCGCCGTAGCCGAGCGACTCGATGCGCTGGGCGGCCTCGGCCGCCTGCGCCGCCGTGAGCGCCC
>VGRW01000124.1 GCA_016875225.1 Deltaproteobacteria bacterium | reverse complement strand
TTTGCAGATCGCGGGTGAAGCGGTCGCGCTGCCGCTGGCCGAGCTCGAGCGAAGCTGGACCGGTCGCACGTTCTATCTCTGGACCAACTTCGAGTCGGTGCCCGTGCTTCTGCCTGGAATGAAGGGCCGCCCGATCCGCTGGCTCCAGGCCAGGCTCGCCGAGCTCGGATACCTGGAGCCCGGGGATGCGAGCGAGGAGTTCGACGAGCTCACCTCGAGCGCATTGCGCGTGTTCCAGCGCACGCACGGCTTGGAGCCCAGCGATCAGCTCGGCCCCGAGACGCTGGTCGCTCTGTACCAGTCGCTCGACTACACGACGCCGCGGCTGCGCGAGCTCGAGGAAGCGCAGTGAGCACGATCCTCGACGCGCTGCGCAAGGTTCAGCGGGACCGCTCGGCGCAGACGCCGCCGGCCGATCTGCGCGGCTCGGTCACGAGCGAGACACCGTCACCCGCGCGGCGCAGGCGCCGCCGGAGCTCCGGATGGATCGCCGCGCTCGCGCTGGTTCTGGCCGCGGGCGCGGCGGGCTCCTGGCTGTACTCGAGCGGTCGCATCGATGCATGGCTCGGCGGTCCTGCACAAGAGGAGCGCCTGCCGACGGAGGAGGAGCTCGACGCGCTGGAGCGAGAGACGCGAGAGCAGGAGGCCGCGCTCGCGCGCGCGGAGTCGGCGGGCGCGCAGGGGGAAGTGACTCCGCAGCCGGCGCCGCAGTCCCCGCCGACGACGCCGCCAGCGCCGCCGGCCGAGACGCCCGAGATCGCGGCCGAGCGCGCCAGGCTCGAGGCGGCGATCGCGAACGCGCGCGCCGCCGAGGAGGCGCAGCGCGAGGCCGAGCGCGCACAAGCGGAGCAGATGCAGGCCGAGGCGCGGGCGCAAGCCGGGGCGGCCAAGCCGGAGCCGCCCGAGCCCGAGATCCAGGCGGCAGCACCTGCTCCTCCGGCTCCGACGCAGCCCGCGCCGCGCAAGACCGTCGTCGCGAAGCCGGCCAGGACTGCGCCCGCAGCCCGTCCGTCGCCCGAGCCCGCCGAAGCGAGCGCACCCATCCAGAGCGCGTTTCCCGACGTCTCGGTCGAGAGCATCCGCTGGCATCCGATTCCCGAGCGACGCGTCGCCAGCCTGCGCTTCGAGCGGCAGAACGTCCCCGAGGCGCACGAGGGCGACATCGTCGCGGGCGTGCAGGTGCACCGGATCGATCCGGGCGCGGTCGAGCTGCGGGTCGGCAGCGCGAAGCGCACCGTCTCGCCGGGGCCTTGAGCGCGCGAGTCGGAGCCGAGCTCGAGCTCCGGATCGAGCGGCTTGCCGCAGGGGGCGACGGCGTCGCGCGCGTCGACGGGCTCACGGTCTTCGTGCCGCGCTCCGCACCCGGGGATCTTCTGCGCGTGCGGGTCACGCGCGTCGAAGCGCGCTTCGCGCGAGCCGAGATCGACGCGGTGCTCGAGCCGGGTCCCGCGCGGCGCGAAGCGCCGTGTCCGTCCTACGGCCGCTGCGGTGGCTGCTCCTGGCTGCACCTCGCCGAGCCGGCTCAGGCGAGCGCGCGAATCGAGATCGTGCGAGAGGCGCTCCGGCGGATCGGCGGCATCGGGACTCTGCCCGAGATCGAGCACATCGCGAGCCCCGCGGCGCTCGGCTACCGATCGCGCGCGCGGATCGCGTACGAACGCGGTCGGGTCGGCTTTCGCGCGCGCGCCTCGCACGAGGTCGTCGACGTCGAGCGCTGCGCGGTGCTCGACCCCGCGACCGAGACGGAGCTCGCGCGCGTCCGCGCCCGGCCACCGCGCGGCAGCGGGGAGCTCGAGATCCGCGGCTACGGCGAGCGGATCGAGATCGGCGAGCGCCGCTTCGCGGTCGGCCCTACGGCCTTCTTCCAGGCGAACCGGCCGCTCTGGAAGCGCTGGCAGGACGCGGTCGTGGACTCCTGTGGCCGCGGCGAGCGCGCATGCGAGCTCTACTGCGGCGTCGGCTTCTACACGCAGCCGCTCGCCGAGCGCTTCGCGCGCGTCGTCGCGGTGGAGCGCGGGCCCTCGGCGCGGGACGCGCGCAGCAACGCCCGCGCCGAGATCGTCGAGGCTGCCTGCGAGGATTGGGCGCCGGGCGGGCTCGCCGCGCTCGCGCCCGAGCTCGTGCTGCTGAATCCACCCCGCGTCGGCTGCCACCGCATGGTGTTGGACGCGATCCGCGAAGCGCGTCCGCGCCGCGTCGTCTACGTCTCGTGCGAGGCCTCGACGCTGGCGCGCGACGTCGCGCGCCTCGGAGCGGAGTTTCGGGTCGCGCGAATCGTCGTGCTCGACGCGCTTCCACAGACACATCACATCGAGGCGATCGCGGTCCTCGATTCCGTTTGACACTTCGCGCGCGCCGAAAATAGAATCCGGCCGTCGGTGGGAGGAGAAAAAGTTCTCACCGGGTCGGAGAGGGATCGGTGGGGGGGCCCTGCGATGAAAGTCGCAGGGCCCTTGTCATTCGAGGTCCGATCGCTCAGCGGAAGCTCGGGCGATCGTCGTCGCGCTTTCTTCGCTCGAACTCGTCGCGGCGCACCGCCCGCAGTCGGTTGCGCATTCGCAAGCGATTCCAGCGATAGCGAAGCGATCGCACGCCGAGCACGCGCTGGAGCTCCTGGCGCAGCAGAATTCCGGCGACGATCACGCCTCCGAGGTGTCCGACGGTGCTCACGCCCTGACCCCCTCCCATGACGAGCTGCAGCGCGAACATGACGGGAATGAACCAGATCGCGCGCATGGGAATCGGCGGAAAGAGCAGCATGATCGTGCGGTCGGGCCAGGTCAGGCTGAACGCCGTGAGAATGCCGTAGATCGCGCCCGACGCGCCGAACGTGATCGCCGAGACGCCCGTGAGCGCGTTCCAGCCCAGGATGATCAATCCCGCGCCGGCGCCGCAGATGACGTAGAAGCGCAGGAAGCGCTGCGATCCCCAGGCCATTTCGAGCTCGCCGCCGAACATCCACAGCGCGAACATGTTCATGAGCAGGTGCAGGATCGTGTTGGGCGCGTGCAGCCACATGTACGTGAACGGCTGCCAGAGGTAGAAGTGCTCGAAGACCCCCCGGACGCTGACCGAGGCCAGCTCCGTGAGCGGGAACTGACTGCCCACGATCAGCTGCAGCACCCAGATCACCGCGCAGGCGACCATGATGCGCTGCACCATCGGCGTCAGGCCCGGTATGCCGCTGCCCCCGAAACGATTGCGCCCGTACACGCTCCCGAGGCTAGGAAATTCGCGCGCCCGTTGCAGGCGCAAGCGCTTCGAGCGCGCGCAGCGCAGCGGCCTCGCCGAGCCCGGTGAGATCGAGGATCGGAAGCGCCAGCTCGAGCTCCTCGCGCATTCGCGCGAGCTTCTCGCGGCAGGCCTCGGGGTCGCCGTGGAGGATCGCGCGGTCGACCTCGGCCGGCGCGAGCCCTTGAAACCAGGGCGCCAGGTGTCGGTACGCCCGCGAGGCCGCTTCGAAGCTCTCCTCCGGACGCGCGAAGACCCAGCACCAGGTCGGGATCTCGCGGCCGATCCGCTCGCGAAGCGGGAGCAGCCGCTCGCGAAGCGGGGGCACGTTCGCGTCCCAGATGTCCGCGTGCTCGCGCACGACGGCGAGCGCCCGCGCGCTGGCGGCCGAGACCGCGATCGGCACCGGCGCGCTCGGCAGCGTGATGCTCGCGCGCTCGAGCGACGTGAACCGGCCCTTCCTCGTCACCGTCTTGCCCGCGAGCAGGCCGCGCACCGCGTCGAGCATCTCGGAGAGGCGCGCCACGCGCTCCGCGCCGTCGGGCTCGGGCAGGCCGAGCCGGCGGGACTCGCGCTTCGCGCCCACGCCGAAGACGCCGACCAGCCGGCCCTCTGCGAGGTCCTGAAGCGTCGCCAGGCTGCGCGCGAGCAGAACCGGATTCCAGAGCAGCGGGAAGTGGATCGCCCCGATCCGAAGCCGGTCGGTGCGCAGCGCCGCGGCGGCGCAGAGCGCGGTCGGGTCGTAGATCGGCCGCTCGGGCCTGGCGTCGGCGAACGCCGCGTCGCCGTCGACCAGCGCGAGCGCGTAGCCGAGCTCGTCGGCGCGGCGCACCAGCCGCAGCACCGACTCGAGCCCGAGCCAGTGCGCGGTCAGCGCGACTCCGAGCGGGGCGGTCATGCCGCCGCGAGCCGTCGCCAGGCGAGGAAGAGCGCGGCGATCGTCTTGCCGTCGCTGATCTCGCCGGAGTCGATCATCGAAAGCGCCCGCGCGAGCGGCACGACCTGGCTCGAGATCACCTCGTGGTGCTCGTGCGCGGTCGCCCCGGGCGTGAGGTCGAACGCCGCGAACAGGTGGATCCGCTCGTCGGTGAAGCCCGGCGTGGTAAAGATCGCGCCGGTGCGCTCGAGCCTTCCGGCGCGATAGCCGGTCTCCTCGGCGAGCTCGCGCGCGGCGCAGGCCGCGGGATCCTCGCCAGCGTCCAGCTTTCCCGCCGGCACCTCCCAGATCGTCCCGCCGGCGGCGTGCCGGAACTGGCGCAGCAGGACCACGTGATCGCGGTCGAGGAACGGAACCACCGCCGCCGCGCCCGAATGCTTCAGGATCGCGAGCTCCGCCTCCTGTCCGCCGGGCAGGACGACCGTGTCCAGACCGAACGATCCGACGCTCCCTTCCCAGAGCACGCGCCGGCCGATCAACCGCGCGCGTTCGTCGGCTTCGCTCATGCGTTTCGCAGCGTAGCCTAGAATCCGCGCCTGATGAGAGACGTGCGCGATCGCTACGAGTCGCTTCGCGAGGCGCGCGCGCGCGTCCGGCTCGCGTTTCGCGCCGGGCGAAGCCACGAGCTCGATTTCGAGCGCGCGGACGAGGAGCACCTCGACGTGACCGGCGGCGAGGCGCTTCGCGAGCTTCAGGCCGAGGGCTCGACGTCGCAGCTCGCCGATTCGCGCGAGCGAAACGCCCGGATGATCGCGGCGCTGCAGGCCGCGATGCTCGCGCGCGGCACGCGCGAGCTCTCGGCGCGCGCCCGCGCTCGGCCCGATGCGGTCGAGCTTCGCGAGGAGCTCGCCGCGCGCGAGAGCGAGTGGCTTGCGACCCTGGGCTTCGCGCACGCGCGGGAGTTCGCGGAGTCGCAGCGGCCGGGCGTGGACTACGGCTTCTGGTCCGCGCAGGCGCAGGGCCTGCTGGAGGCGACGGCCTCGGCCTTTCGCGACGCGCAGCGCGCGGTTCGGCCGCTCGCCTGGGACGAGCTGCTCGGCGCATCAAGGCTCCGGCCCGCGCTCGACTTCGCTCTGGAAGGGCTGGGCGCGCCGCTGTCGCGCGCCCCGGGCCTGCGGATCGAGGAGCTCGCGCCCGCGAGCGCCCGCGAGCTCGCGTTCGCGGTCGCGCCCCGCGTGCCGGGCGAGGTCTGGCTGGTCTACGCGCCGCGCGCCGGACTGCCCGCGCTCGAGGCGCTCTTCGCCGCGACCGGCGAGGCGCTCCACGCGGCGTTCACTTCGCCGGCGCTCGAGCTTGCGCACCGCGCGCTCGGTGATCCGGCGAGCGCGCTGGTCTGGCGCTTCCTCCTTCCGGAGCTCCTGGCCGAGCGGAGCTTCGCCGACTCGGGCCTGGTCGCGGGCAGGGTCGAGGAGCTCGCAGCGGTGCTTCTCGTCCGCCGGCTGGAGTCGATCCGGCGCGCCGCGGCGCTGGTCGAGGTCGAGCTCGCCCTGGCGGAGCTCGCGCCAGGCAGCGATCCGCACGGGCTCGAGTCGCTCTACGGCGAGCGGCTCGAGGCCGCCCTCGGCGGCCGGCCCGACGAGGCGCGGTTCCTGCTCGAGTGCTCGGCGCGGCTCGGGTCGGTCGACGTGCTTCGCGCGCAATCGGTCGCGTTCGAGCTCGTGCGGCATCTGCGCGAGCGCTTCGGCACCCGCTGGTGGACCAGCCGTCGCGCGGGCGCGCTCCTGCTCGAGCTCTGGAACACCGGCACCCGCTACCCGCCCGAGGCGCTCGCGCGCGAGCTCGGTCTGGGCGCCCCGGCGGCCGACGTGCTGGCGCGCGCGCTAGTCTGACGCCGATGGCCTGGAAGGAACAGATGGTTCCGATCGTCGTGCCGGCTTCGGGGCTCGTGCTCGAGGGCGTCTGGCAGAAGGGCGAGGGCCGCGGCGCAGTGATCGCGCCGCCACATCCGGAGTACGGCGGGAGCCTCGAGAACCCCGTGGTGAGCGAGCTCGCGTACGCGCTGTACAAGGCCGGCGTCGCGTCGCTGCGCTTCAACTGGCGCGGCGTGGGTGCGAGCCAGGGCGCGATCAGCGCAGACGCGGCCGCCGCCGACGAGGACTACCTCGCCGCTCTCGAGCAGGTCTGCGAGACGGCGGGCGTTCCGGTGATCGCCTCCGGCTACTCGTTCGGCGCGGCGACCGCCCTGCGTGTCGGCCTGCGCGATCCGCGCGTCGCCGAGCTGATCCTCGTCGCGCCGCCGATCGGCATGATCGAGACGCTTGCGATCGACGATTTCGGCGGGCCGATCCACGTGATCGTCGGCGGGCGCGACACGTTCGCGCCGATCGGCCGGCTCTCCTCGCTCTTCGAGGGCATGGCGAACGCGAACCTCGACGTGATTCCGAAGGCCGATCACTTCTTCGCGTCGCACGGACTCGCGGAGCTGGTCGAGCTGGTGCGAAGCTCGATCACCTGACTCGGCTCCGCGCGCGCACGGCCAGCTCTGGCGACCACGCGCGCGGATCGCGGCGCCCCACTCGGACCGATCCGCGCGCTCGCGCGCGCGGCGCCGGGCACGTGACTTGCTCTCCCGAGCGGCTCGATGAAGGGAGCCGTGATGGACGAAGGAATTCTGATTCTCTCCGATGCAGCGACCGTGCAATCGCCGGCCGATCGAGAGCCGCGCTCCACCGTCGCGGATCGCGAGCTCGCGGCGAGCGCGCTCGGCTCGAGCGGCTACCGCGCGATCTGCCCCG
>VGRW01000123.1 GCA_016875225.1 Deltaproteobacteria bacterium | reverse complement strand
TTTTGAGTCGCTCGTGACTGCGGGCGCGTTTCTCGACGCAGTCTCGGAGGCCGGCTTCGCCCGCGTGCTCGCGATCGGCGCACACCCCGACGACGCGGAGTACTTCGCGGGCGGAACGCTGGCGCGGCTCGCGGATTCGGGCGCGGTGCTGCACCTGGTCGTCTGCACCGACGGCGCGCTCGGCGGGCGCGGGATCGCGGAGGTCGTGAAGGTGCGCAGCGGCGAGCAGGCCGAGGCGGCGAGCATCATCGGGTTCGCATCACACGCCAGCCTCGGCCACCCGGACGGCGCTCTCGCCAACGACGATGCGCTTCGCGCGGAGCTCGCTCTCGCCGTGCGCCGGATCCGCCCGGATCTGGTTCTGACCCACGATCCACGGATGCTCTGGAGCAACTACGGCGGACGCGCGCACCCGGGCCACTCCGACCACCGCGCGGCGGGTCAGGCCACGCTCGACGCGATCTATCCGCGCGCGGCGAGCCCGAACTTCTACGCCGAGCAGCTCGCGGAGCCGGGGATCGAGCCGTGGTACCCGCGCGAGGTCTGGCTCTTCGACACCGCGCAGGCGGAGCTTCGGATCGACGCGTCGGCGGGCTTCGCGCGCAAGCTCGACGCGCTCCGCGCGCACCAGAGCCAGAATCGGGACGACGGACTCGTGCGCGGCGCGCGCTCGCTCGGGGAGTCGGAGCCGTTCGTCCGGCTCGTGCTGCGCGGCGCAAAGCGCGCGAGTCCGCCGGCGGAGCGATCGTGACGAGCCGGCGAGTGCCGAGCGAGGCGGAGCTCTTCGCCTGGTTCGAGGAGCTCTCCAACTGGAAGCGCTTCGGCGCGGGCGACGAGCGCGGCAGCTTGAATCTGATCGACGATGCGAAGCGAGCGGAGGCCGCGCGGCTGGTCCGCGAGGGCATCGCGGTCTCCTGCGCCTGGCCGATCGATCCCCGCCCGGAAGCCGACCACGTCTTCGGCTCGCCGGAGCGCACGATGCGCGGCACGGGTGAAGAGCTGCCCGCCGAGCCGCGCTACGCGGGTGCGTCGGAGCGGATCGGCTTCGTCTTCCACGGCTACGCGATCACGCATCTCGACTCGCTCGCGCACTATTTCTGGGACGGGCGGATGTACGGCGGAAGGCCCGCCTCGCTGGTGACGCGCTCGGACGGCGCGACACGGAACGACGTAGGCGCCGCGAGCTCGGGAATCGTCACGCGCGGCGTGCTGCTCGACGTGGCCGCGCTTCGCGGGGTGGACTGGCTCGAGCCCGGCGAGGGCGTCTTCCCCGAGGACCTCGAAGCCGCCGAAGCGCGCGCGGGCGTGCGCGTCGGCCGCGGCGACGCGCTGCTGCTGCGCACCGGCTACGGCCGGAAGAAGCGCGCGCGCGGTCCCGATCGCGTCCAGGACGTGGGCCGCGCCGGCTGGCACGCCGCGTGCCTGCCGTGGCTTCGCGAGCGCGACGTCGCGCTGATCGGAGCCGACACCGCCCAGGACGTGCAGCCGTGCGGCTACCCGGCCTTCCGCAGCCCGATCCACGCGATCGGCATCGTCGCGATGGGGCTCTGGCTGCTCGACAACTGCGACCTCGAGCCGCTCGCCGAGGTCTGCTCGCGGCTCGGCCGCGCCGAGTTCATGCTGGCCGTGAGCCCGCTGCGGCTCGCCGGGGCGACCGGCAGCCCGGTGAATCCGATCGCGCTACTGCGAGTCGCGCAAGACGAGAGGAGCGAGAATGAAATCGGGAGCGAAGCGAAGCGGCTGGGTCGCCGCTGGCCTTGCGGCTCTGGCATTGCAGGTGGGAATCGCGAACGCCGCGGATCCGGCCGCGGCGAAGCGTGCGACCGCCGTGGTGCCGACGGCCGAGATCGACGCCGATGCGCTCGCGGTCCTGAAGAAATTCGGCGGCTTCCTCGCCGCGCAGCCGCGCTTCGGCTTCGAACTCGACCTCGCCTACGAGGTGCTGCAGGAGGACGGGCAGCGGCTCGAGTTCGGCTCGTTCCGGCGCTACACCGTGCGGCGTCCCGACCGCCTGCGCATCGACGAGGTTCGCCGCAGCGACGGGCCCAGAGAGATGTACCTGGACGGCAAGCGGCTCACGGTCTGGATCCCGGCGGACAAGGCCTACGCGCTGGCGAAGTTCTCGCAGTACCGCGATCTGGACGCGACGCTCGATCTGGTGCGCGATGCCCTGAACATCGTCGTGCCGCTCGGAGACCTGCTGCGGAGCGATCCGCTGGCGCGGATCGAGGAGGACATGGCCTCCGCCTACGTCGTCGGTCGCGAGGATCTCGCTGGCGTCCCCTGCGATCACGTCGCGTGGCGCACCGACGATGTCGATACCGAGGCCTGGATCGCGGCCGGGGACCAGCCGCTGGTCCAACGCGTGGTCCTCCACTACCTCCAGCTCGACGGACAGCCGCGCTTCTCGGCGCAGTTCAGGAGCTGGACGCTCACGCCCGACGTGGCGGACTCCAAATTCGAGTTCGCGCCGCCCGAGGGCGCGGAGCAATTGCCGCTGTCGGTTCGCGGGCGCGAAGTGCAGCCGAAAGAGGAGAGCACGCCATGACGAAGCGACGCATCGCAAGAGCCCTGGCGGTGGCCTGCGTGGGCCTCTCGGTCTGCTTTCTGGCCCAGGAGGTCGAGGCGCAGCGACGCGGCGGCGGCGGGCGCGGCGGCGGCGGACGCTCGATCTCGCGCTCGGGCCCCGCTGCGGGTGGAAGCTTCCGCACACAGCGCCCGTCATCGCCGTCGCGTTCGTCCTGGGGCGGTCAGAAGCCCGGCGCCGCAACGCGGCCCTCCACGCGGCCGAGCCAGCGCCCGGGAGAGACCCGACCCGGCGGCGAAGCAAACCGCGAGGACTGGCAGCAGCACAGACAGGACATGCAGGACGATCGCCAGGACTACGCGAAGCATGCGCGCAATGACTGGCAGGACTTCTACGAGGAAGGCGGCGGCTACTACTACGGCGGTTACTACGGCGGCTATTACGGTGGCTACTACGGCCCCCCCGTCGTGATCGTCGACTACGACGAGCACGACGACGACTGGGAGGCGGCGCTCGCCGGCTTCGCGCTGGGGACCGCTCTCAGCTCGGCTTCGTTCAACTCGATGCAGGCGGGAACCCAGTGCTCGCTCTCCGAGGTCACCGTGAACGAAGTGAAGTACTACAAGTGCGGATCGACCTGGTACAACCGGGTGATCGACGGCACGAACGTGAACTACATCATCGTGAGTGCGCCGCCCGGCTACTGAGACGCTCGACGGCCGACGCGTGACCGCTCGATCGCTCCGCTGGCTGCCTCCGGCTCTGCTTCTCGCGGTCGCCGCGAATCAGCTCTGGCTGGCGTCGAGCGCCGACCTGACACCGTGGTGTGGCGGCGGCTTCGGAATGTTCTCGACCGTCGACGGCCGCTTCGCGCGCCACCTGCACGCGTTCGCGGTGAGCCCGTCGCTGCGGATCGAGCTCGAGATCCCTTTCGAGCTGCAGGAACAGGCCCAGTCCGCGGTGGCGCTGCCGAGCGACTCGCGCCTGCGGGCGTTCGCGCGGGAGCTCGAGCCGTACGCCGTGACTGACTTCGAGGCACCCGATGCGATCCGGATCGAGGTCTTCACCACGCGCGTCGATCCCGGCACGCTCGCCCCGAGCGGAGTTCTGCTTCGCCGGCTGGAGGTTCCGCTTGCGCGACCTTGACCCGGTCGGCCTCGCGGGGCGGCTCACGCTCGCGGACCTCGCGCTGCGGCCGATTGGGGTCGGCTGGCTCCGGCCGGGGCTGCTCGCGCTCGCGGTGCTCGGCCTGGTCGTGCCGTCGCTGGCCAGGCGCCCCGGGTTCTGGCTCGCGCTCGCGGCGCTCACCGCGCTCCGCGTCGTCTCGACCTGGCCACTGGCCGACAACCACGCCTACCTGCTCGCGTACTGGTGTCTCGCGCTCGCGATCGCCTGGCGCGAAGCCGACCCTGGACCTGCGCTCGCCTGGAGCGGGCGCGTGCTGCTGGGGCTGGTCTTCGCGCTCGCGGTGCTCTGGAAGGCGATCTCTCCCGACTATCTCGACGGTCGCTTCTTCCGCGCGACGCTCGTGACCGACCACCGGCTCGCGTCGTACGCGGTGCTGGTCGGAGGTCTCGACAACGAGGACTTGCTCGAACGGCGCGAGCACCTGACCCGCCACCGCGACGGCCTGTCGGCAGAAGCGCCCCCTCCGCTCGAGCCGGCGCGATTCCGCGCGGCGGCCTGGCTCGCGACCTGGGGGACGATCGGCGTCGAGGCTCTGCTCGCGCTCGTCTTCCTCTGGCCGACCGGCCGCGGCCTGTCGCGAATTCGCGACCCGCTCCTGCTCGCGTTCTGCTCGGTCACCTATCTCTTCGCGCCGGTGAGCGGCTTCGGCTGGCTGCTGATCGCGCTCGGCGTCGCGCAGACCGATCCCGAGAGCTTTCGGACGCGCGCGTCGTACGTCGTCGTCTTCGCGCTCGTCTACCTGTACCGCGAAGTTCCCTGGGCGCTGATCGGCGTGGGCTAGCGATCGTCGAGGTGCGGCGCGCGCTCAGTGCTCGTCGTAGGCGTCGTGCCAGCGCTCGCGATCGAGGAACGCGCCGCGCTCGGCGGCGAGCCGGAGCGCGCGCTCGATGTCGAGCACGAACGGGCCGGAGCGCTCGACGCGAAGCCGCGCCTCCTGGCCCGGCCCGAGCTTCCGCTCGCGATCGCCGTCGAACGCGAGGATCCCGGGTCCGCGCAGGACGACCGGCTCGCCGAGCGCGAGCTCGCGCGATCCGGTCACGTTCACGCGCCGGTACAGCCCCGCCGAGACGGGCGCGAGCAGCACGCGGCCCGGCGCGCCGGGCTGCGCGCAAGTGACCAGCAGGCCGGACTCCTCGCTGGCGCCGACCGGGCGCAGCAGACCGCCGATCGGCGACATGCCGATTCCCGCCGGCTCCGCGCGCGCGAGCACCAGCGCGCGCAGCTTCTCGGGCTCGAACGGCATCAGGTTCCCGAGGTGGTCGTTCACCAGGAACGCCGCGTCGACGAGCGCCATGTCGTCGCGCTCGCCGTCGATCTCCACGCGCACGCACTTCGACGGCCGCGCGACCTCGTCGAGCGCCACGACTCCCGCGGCGAGCAGCCCGGCGGCCGCGCCCGCGACGGTCGGCTCGACCAGACGCGGGAACACGTTGTTGGTTCCCGTCGACAGCGGCACGAGCGGCGCGTCCGGCCAGACGCGCGCGATGGCGCGGTTGGTGCCGTCACCGCCGAGCACGACCAGCACCGCGCAGCCCGCCTTTCGCATCGCCTCGGCCGCGCGCACGGTGTCGTTCGCGTCGAGCCGCGCGTCCACGTCCACCACCTCGAGGCTCGCGTCGATCTCGAGGTTCTCGATCGCGGAGATCGAGACGCGGAACGGCTCCTTCATGACCAGCACGCGCTTCGCGCCGGCCGCGACCGCGCCGATCACGATCCGCGCGACCTGGTTGCGCTTGCTCTGTGGCGTGGACGTGTCGGCGCGCGCCGCGACGCGGCGGACGTCCCGGCCGGAGAGGGGATTGGCGATGATTCCGATCGGATGGGTCATGGCAGGCGCGCGATCCTACCAGATGCGCCCGCTCAGACTGTCGCGACGAGTCGCGCGACGGTTTGCTGCAGCTGCTCGCGCGTGAACGGCTTGCCGAGGATCTCGGCCCCACGCGGCAGATTTCCGGCCTCCGCGCCGGAGATCTCGGCATAGCCGGTCATCAGCAGCACGCCCAGATCCGGCCATCGCTCGCGAAGCAGCCGGCCGAGCTCCACGCCGCTCTGTCCGGGCATGACGTAGTCACTGATCAGAAGGTCGAATCTCCGCTGCGAGGCGGCGACGACCGAGAGCGCCTCCGCCGCGTCGCCGGCAGCGGTGACCCGGAAGCCCGTGCTCTCGAGCATGATCGCGAGCAGCCGGCGCACCGACGCGTCGTCCTCGACCAGAAGGATCGAGGTTTCCCGGCGGGTGGTCGGGGAGATCGGGGCGGCGGCGCGCGGTGCGACGCCGGGCCGCGACGTCGAGGCCGGCAGGCTGATCTCGACGCGCGTGCCGCGTCCGGGCTCGCTCTCGAGCGCGATCGATCCGCCGCACTGCCGCACGATGCCGTAGGTCGTGGAGAGCCCGAGCCCGGTTCCCGAGCCGAGCGGCTTGGTGGTGAAGAACGGCTCGAACGCGCGCGCTCGCGTGGCCTCGTCCATGCCCTGGCCCGTGTCCGAGACGACGAGGTGCGCAGAGCGGCCCCCCTGACCGGAGCGGGTCTCGATTCGCAGCGTTCCGCCCCCCATCATCGCGTCGCGCGCGTTCAGCGTCAGGTTCAGCATCACCTGGTCGACGTAGGACGGGTCGATGTCGATCGCGGGCAGGTCGGGATCGAGCGAGAGCTCGAGCTCGAGCCGCGCTGGCAGCGTCCTGAAAAGGAGCGGCTCGATGCCCCGGATCGCGGCGTTCAGGTCTACGACGCTCGGCTGCGAGAGCTGCCGCCGCGAGAGCAGCAGGAGCTGGTTCGTGAGCGCCGCCGCGCGCGCGGCGGCGTCCGAGATCTCGTGCACGGCCGTCGCGGCCGCACCGGGCGCCAAGGTTCCTTCGAGCACGCTCGCATAGCCGCCGATCACGGTCAGCAGATTGTTGAAGTCGTGCGCGACTCCGCCGGCCAGCCGGCCGATCGCATCCATCTTCTGCGCCTCGCGCAGCTGTTCCTGGAGGGCGAGCTCGGCGGTGAGATCGCGAGACTGCGCGATGACGTGGACCTCGCCGTTCGCCTTCACGTAACGCGTGCCGGACGATGCGACCCAGAAGCTAGAAGCGGTCCCAAAATAGATGTTGCGCTACGGTGTAGCCAACGCGAGTTCGGGCAGCGGGTGCTGACGCGAGACTCGTCTCCCCTTTCGAAGGGGGAGGTGCGTGGACCTCACGGATCGG
>VGRW01000122.1 GCA_016875225.1 Deltaproteobacteria bacterium | reverse complement strand
TCGCGCCGGCTGCGGGCCGGCATCGCGACTCCGGCCGAGGAGATCCGCGCGGGCGTCGCGGTCGACGTCGCCGGGGTGGAGCTCGAGCACAGCGAGCACGGGCTCGCGACGGCACGCCAGAAGCTTGCCGCGATGTGGGGAGGCGAGGCGCCGCGCTTCGAACGCGCCGTCGGCGGACTCGATCGGCTTCCGATCGCGCCGCGCGCCGACGAGCTGCGGCAACGCCTCGCGGAGAGCCCGAGCGTCGCGCGCTGGCAGGCGGAGCTGCTGCGCCGAAACGCTTCGCGCGCGAGCGCGCGAAGCGAGCGGACTCCCGACGTGACGCTTCACGCCGGACCGCGCCGCCTCTCGGGTCCCGACGAGACGGCTTTCGTCGTCGGTCTCTCCGTGCCGCTTCCACTCTGGGACCGAAGGAGTGGCTCGATCGCGGAAACCGAGCATCGCGTCGCAAAGCTCGCAGCAGAGGCGCGCGGCGCGCGCGTCCGCGCGGCGGCCGACCTCGAAGAGGCGCGCGTAGGCCTCGAGGCCGCCACGGAGGAGGCGGGCCTGCTGAGTTCGCGCGTCATTCCCGGCACCGAGCGCGCGGTCGAAGCGCTGCGACGCGGCTACGAGCAGGGCCGCTTCGCGCAGCTCGAAGTTCTCGACGCCGAACGCGCGCGCCTGGCCGCGCGCGAGCAGTACCTGACCGCCCTCACAGAGGCGCACCACAGCGCGCAGCAGATCGAACGTCTGACCGGGGTTCCTTTGGAGGTCCAGCCATGATGCCCGACAAGCTCTCTCGCGCGGCCGCTCTGGCCGCTCTCGTGCTCCTGGCCGCTCCGCTCGCCTGCTCGCGCGGCGAGCACGCCGACGAGGTCGAGCCCGGGTCCTTCGAGCGCGGCCCGCATCGCGGCCGCTGGCTCGAGGATGGCGCGTTCGCCCTCGAGCTCACGATCTTCGAGCAGGGCGTGCCGCCGGAGTTCCGTGCCTACGTGTACCGGGATGAGAAGCCGATCGATCCCGCGAGCGTGGAGCTCGAGGTGACGCTGCGCCGTCTGGGCGAGCGCGTCGACCGGATCCGTTTCGCGCCGCGCGGCGACTGCCTGCTCGGGGACGCGATCGTCCATGAGCCGCACTCCTTCGACGCGGAGGTCGTCGCGCGCGAGGCGGGACGCGAGCACCGCTTCCGGTTCTCCTCGTACGAGAACCGCGTGACGCTCGCACCCGGGCAGCGCGAGATCGCCGGCATCCAGGTCGCCGCAGCCGGCCCGGCGACGATCCGCGAGCGCGTGGTCCTCTACGGCCGCATCGCGCCGAACGAGGATGCCCTCGCGCACGTGATGCCGCGCTTCCCCGGCGTCGTGCGCTCGGTGAAGGCGCGGCTCGGCGACGCGGTCGCGCGCGGCGATCTGCTCGCGACGATCGAGAGCAACGAGAGCCTGCAGGCGTTCGAGCTCCGCGCGCCCCTGGCGGGAACCGTGATCGCGAAGGACGTGGCGCCCGGCGAGTTCGTCTCGACCGAGCGCGAGCTGTTCCAGATCGCGGATCTCGGCAGCGTCTGGGTCGACCTCGACGTGTACCGCCGCGACTTCGGCCGCTTGCGGGTCGGGCAGACGGTTCGGGTCGACGCCGGCGACGGCTCGCCGCCCGTCGAGACCACGCTCGCGTACCTGTCGCCGATCGGCGCCGTCGGCACGCAGACGCTGCTCGCGCGCGCCGTGCTCGCGAATCCCGAACGTTCCTGGCGCCCCGGCCTGTTCGTGACGGCCGAGGTCGAGGTGGGCGCGGAGCAGGTTCCCGTGGCGGTCGCGGTCGACGCGCTGCAGCGCCTGCGCGACTGGGACGTCGTGTTCATCGCCGCCGGCGATGTCTTCGAGGCGCAGCCGCTCGAGCTCGGGCGAAGCGACGCGGCCCACGTCGAGGTGGTCTCGGGCCTGTCCGCGGGCCAGAGCTACGTCGCCGCCGGCAGCTTCGTCCTCAAGGCCGAGGCGGGCAAGTCCGGCGCGACGCACGATCACTAGGAGGCCGGAATGCTCGATGCCATCGTCCGCACCGCGCTCGCACGTCGCTGGCTCGTGCTCGGCGCGACGCTCCTGGCCGCGGCAGTCGGAGCGTTCAGCTTCACGACGCTGCCGATCGACGCCGTCCCGGACATCACCAACGTCCAGGTGCAGATCAACACCGAAGCGCCCGGCTACTCGCCGCTCGAGTCGGAGCAGCGCATCACGTTTCCGATCGAGACCGCGCTCGGCGGTCTGCCGCGCCTTTCCTACACGCGCTCGATCTCGCGCTACGGGCTGTCGCAGGTGACGGTGGTCTTCGAGGACGGCACCGACATCTACTTCGCGCGCCAGCTGGTGAACGAGCGCCTGCGCGAGGCGACGTCGCGTCTGCCCGATGGCCTCGAGCCCGAGCTCGGCCCGATCGCGACGGGGCTGGGCGAGATCTTCATGTACGGCGTCGAGCCGCAGTCCGGCGCGGCCGACGAGCGCGGCCGGCCGTGGGACCTGACCGACCTGCGCACGCTCCAGGACTGGGTGATCAAGCCGCAGCTCCGCACCGTGCCGGGCGTGACCGAGGTGAACAGCATCGGCGGCTTCGTGAAGGAGGTCCACGTGACGCCGCGCCCCGAGCGCCTGGTCGCGCACGGGCTCGGCTTCCGCTCGCTTCTCGACGCGATCGCGAGCAACAGCCTCGGAACCGGCGCCGGCTACATCGAGCGGAACGGCGAGCAGTACCTGGTTCGCGCGCCCGGACAGCTCCAGGATCTCGACGACGTGCGCCGGATCGTCGTGGGCAACGCAGACGGCGTGCCCATCCGCGTCGGCGACCTCGCCGAGGTCGCACTCGGTCCGGAGCTTCGCACCGGCGCCGCCACCGAGAACGGTCGGGAGGTCGTGCTCGGCACGGTCTTCATGCTGATCGGCGAGAACAGCCGCGCGGTCTCGCAGCGAACCGCCGCGAAGCTCGTCGAGATCAACCGGGGCCTGCCGTCCGGCATCGTCGCGAGAACCGTCTACGAGCGCACGGGACTGGTCGACCGGACCATCGCGACCGTGCAGCGCAACCTGGTCGAGGGGGCGCTTCTGGTCATCGCGATTCTGTTCGCGCTGCTCGGCAATGCGCGCGCGGCGCTGCTCACCGCGCTCGTGATCCCGCTCTCCATGCTCCTGACCTTCGCCGGGATGGCGCGCAGCGGAATCAGCGCGAACCTGATGAGCCTCGGCGCGCTCGACTTCGGCCTGATCGTCGACGGAGCCGTGATCATCGTCGAGAACTGCATCCGCCGGCTCGCCGAGGCGAGTCGCGATCGCGCCGAGCCGCTGGCGCTGCGCGAGCGGCTCGAGGTCGTGTCCGACGCGACCCGCCAGGTGGTCCGGCCGAGCGTGTTCGGGGTGATGATCATCCTGATCGTCTACGTGCCGATCCTTGCGCTCACCGGCGTGGAAGGGAAGATGTTTCACCCGATGGCGGTCACCGTGATCCTCGCGCTCGTCTCGGCGCTCGTGCTCTCGGTGACGTTCGTACCGGCGGCCATCGCCGTCTCGCTGCGCGGACGAGTGAGCGACCGAGAGAGCCGGATCATGCACGGCGCCAGATTCGCGTACGAGCGCGCGCTCGATCTTGCGCTTCGTCGGCCGATCTGGGTGGCCGCCGTCGCGGTCGTGCTCCTGCTGGTCTCGTTCGGCGCAGCCACCCGCATGGGGAGCGAGTTCATCCCGAGCCTCGACGAGGGCGACGTCGCCCTGCACGCGCTGCGCATCCCCGGAACCAGCCTCACGCAGGCGGTCTCGATGCAGCGAGCGCTGGAGAGCGCGCTGCGCTCGGTGCCGGAGGTCGACCTCACGTTTGCCAAGATCGGCACGGCCGAAGTCGCCACCGACCCGATGCCGCCGAGCGTGGCCGACGGCTTCGTGATCCTGAAGGATCGCTCCGACTGGCCGGATCCGCGTCGGCCGAAGGACGAGGTGGTGGCGTCGCTCGAAGCGGCCGTCGCGCTCGCCCCCGGCAGCAACTACGAGTTCACGCAGCCGATCGAGATGCGGATGAACGAGCTGATCGCGGGCGTGCGCAGCGATGTCGCGGTGAAGGTGTTCGGCGACGACCTCGAGCTCCTGGTCGAGATGGGCGATCGCGTGGCTAAGATCCTCGAGAGCGTTCGCGGCGCGGCCGACGTGAAAGCCGAGCCGATCACCGGCCTTCCGATGCTCGAGGTCCAGATCGATCGCGAGCAGCTTGCGCGCTACGGCCTGTCGCAGTCCGAGGTGCAGGAGGTCGTGCGAACGGCGATCGGCGGCTCGGTCGCGGCGCAGGTCTTCGAGGGCGACCGCCGCTTCGACGTGGTGGTGCGCCTGCCCGAGGCGCTGCGCGGCGACGTCGAGGCGCTCGAACGGCTGCCGATCCTGCTCCCCGGCGGCCGGCGCGAATTCGTTCCGCTCGGCGCCGTGGCGAAGATCTCTACCGGCACCGGACCCAACCAGATCAGCCGCGAAAACGGCAAGCGCCGCGTCGTGGTCACCGCAAACGTCCGGGGGCGCGACATCGGCTCGTTCGTCGCGGAGGCGGAAGACCGAATCAGCGAAGACGTGGAGCTCCCCACCGGTTACTGGACCGCCTGGGGCGGTCAGTTCGAGCAGCTCGAGTCCGCGAGCCGGAGGCTCCGGATCGTGGTTCCGCTCGCGCTGCTGCTGATCTTCGCGATTCTCGCGACGGTGTTCGGGTCGGCGCGTGACGCGGCGATCGTGTTCAGCGGAGTTCCGCTCGCCTGGACGGGCGGGATCGCGTCGCTGCTCCTGCGCGGCATTCCGCTCTCGATCTCGGCGGGCGTCGGCTTCATCGCGTTGTCGGGGGTCGCGGTTCTGAACGGCATCGTGATGGTCTCGTTCATCCAGGAGCTCCGGCGCGAAGGCCGCCCGCTCGACGCTGCGGTGCGCGAGGGCGCGCTCACGCGTCTGCGCCCGGTTCTCATGACCGCGCTCGTCGCGTCGCTCGGCTTCGTTCCCATGGCGCTCTCGACCGGCGCGGGCGCGGAGGTACAGCGGCCGCTCGCTACGGTGGTGATCGGAGGGATCCTCACCTCGACCGCGCTGACGCTGATCGTGCTTCCGGTGCTCTACACGGCGCTGGAGCGCAGAGCGGCCAGACGCGCCGCTACGGCTGCAGCACGACTTTGAGCACGTTCTCCTTGTGGTGCGCGAAGACGTCGTAGCCGCGCGGGCCGTCGGAGAGCGGGAGCCGGTGGCTGATGATCACGGTCGGGTCGAGCCGGCCCTGCTCGATCAGCGGCAGCAGCCGCGGGATGTGGCACTGCGGGTTCACCAGCCCCGTGCGCAGCGACAGGTTCTTCATGAACAGCAGGAACCAGGGCAGGGTGGCGGTCGCCTCGGTCAGCACGCCGATCACGGCGATGCGGCCGCCGGCCCGCGTGACCATGGCGGCCTGCGTGATGAGCTCGGAGCGGCCGACCGCCTCGATCGAGGCGTCCGCGCCCAGGCCGTCGGTGAGCGCGAGCACGCGCTCGCCCAGGTTCTCTCGGCTCGAGTTCACGGTGTCGCAGCCGCGCGCGCGCGCGCGGGCCAGGCGCTCGTCGTCGAGGTCGACCGCGATCACGCGCGCGGCACCGCGCAGGAACGCGCTCATCTGCGCGAACGTGCCGACCGGTCCGCAGCCGAAGACCACCACGGTGTCGCCGGGGCTCACCTCGGCCAGCTCCGCGCCCATGTAGCCGGTGGGCAGGATGTCGGTCAGGAACAGCGCCTGCTCGTCGGAGAGCTGCGCGGGCACCCGAAACAGATTCGTGTCGGAGAAGGGAACGCGCACCGCCTCGGCCTGCCCGCCCGGAAGCGAGGGCGAGAAGCCGAACACGTTCCCCGCGCCGCCTCCCTTGGTCATGGTCAGGCAGCCGCTGTAGACGCCGCGCCGGCACAGCGCGCAGTCGCCGCAGCCGACCGTGCACGAGGCCAGCACGCGGTCGCCCTTCTTGAAGCCGCGCACGCCGCGGCCGACCTCTTCGATCACGCCGAGGAACTCGTGGCCGACCGCGAAGCCGCCGGACGCGCCGATACCGTCCGGTATCCCGCCGTGGTACAGGTGCAGGTCCGAGCCGCAAATCGCGGTGCGCGATACGCGGATGATCGAGTCCGACTCGCTCTCGAGCTTCGGATCCGAGGTCCGCTCGTACCGGAAATCTTCCTTGCCGTGGTAGACGATCGCCTGCATCGCGCCTCTCCTCGTGCGTGGCTTCGAGCCGGCATTCTGGACGAGACACTGGAGTTTCTCCAACGGCCGCCCTGACTGCCGTGGTAGCCTGCCGGTCGACGCTTCGGAGGGTCCCTCCCATGGCTCGAGCTGCGCTCTGGCTCTTGATTCTGGCCGCCTCGCTCGCGGCCCCGGCTCGGGCCTTCGCGCAGATCGATTTCGATCCGATCCGCAGCGGAGCCGCCGGCTGTCCGGAGCTCGCGGCGGATCCCGCGATCGGAAACCTCGCCGCATTTCTGTGTCGGCCGTTCGATCGCACGCGCCTCGATCTTCCGATCAACCAGACCGGCAGCAAGCTCTGGGAGGTGCGGGCTGGCGCCTTCGGCCCGTACTCCCGCCCGAGCTTGACGTCCTCGGTGCGCGGGGCGCTCGGCGATGCCGAGTACCTGCGGCTGCAACAGCTGCTGCTCGACGGCGCGGTGCTCTCGCGCGCGGACGACGCGCTGCACCGCGCGCTGCTCGCCGAGGGTGATGCCGCGGGCGCCGCGGCCCTGCTCGGCCCGCCGGAGAGCCGCTTCGAGGCGAACCTGGCCGAGCTCCTCGACGCTCGCGCCGACCGGAATCGCTTCGTCGATCTGCGCTCGGGGCTGCTCGGCTCGCTCGGCGCGCGGGACACCGTGGGTCACTACGCGCCGGCGTTCGCGGAGACGCTGGTCGCGAACATCGGCGGATTCCCGGCGTCGTACGACGCGGACGGCTTCTCGGTCTACTCCGCGTACAACGCCTCGAGCCGGGCGAACCCGAACTTCGTCGGGCCCGACGGGGGGCGCGACACCGCCCC
>VGRW01000121.1 GCA_016875225.1 Deltaproteobacteria bacterium | reverse complement strand
CTTCGTCGATGAAGAAGGTCACGTCCGAACGATCCAGAGCGTCGCTGATATATACCGGAAGCAACAAACCCTGGTGTTGCTCGTACCCCTTGAAATCGCCTCTCTCACCCATCCTCGCCATGCTAGCGCGCGAGAGAGTCTTGGGTCAGGCTCCTAGCCCGCGTGCACGAGCAGGCTGCGCCCCGTCATCTCGCGCGGCACCGGCAGGCGCAGCAGCTCGCAGAGACTCGGGGCGACGTCGGAGAGCCCGCCGTCGCGAAGACCGACCGCGCGCGGATCGCGGCTGACCCACCAGATCGGAACCGGATTGGTGGTGTGCGCGGTGTGCGGCTCGCCGGTCGTGGGATCGATCAGCTGCTCGATGTTCCCGTGGTCGGCGGTGATCAGAAGCGAGCCGCCGCGATCGAGCACCGCCTCGCAGAGCCGCGCCAGGCACGCGTCCACCGTCTCGACCGCCGCGACACCGGCGGGGATCACCCCGGTGTGCCCGACCATGTCGGGATTGGCGTAGTTCACCAGCACGAAGCGGTAGTCGTGCGCTTGCAGCGCCGAGAGCAGCGCGTCCGTCACGGCGACCGCGCTCATCTCGGGCTTCAGGTCGTAGGTGGGCACGTCGCGGGGCGACGGAATCAGCGTGCGATCCTCGCGATCGAACGGCTGCTCGCGTCCGCCGTTGAAGAAGTAGGTCACGTGCGCGTACTTCTCGGTCTCGGCGATGCGCAGCTGGCGCGCGCCCGAGCTCGCGACGATCTCGCCGAAGCTCGCGTTCACCGCGTACGAGCCGAACACGACCGGCAGTCCGAAGGTCTCGTCGTATTCGGTGAGCGTCGCGAAGAGTGACGGCCGCACGATCGGCAGCGCGGAAACCTCGTCGCCGAGCTTCTCGGGCCGCACGCGGGTGATCGCGTTGGTGAGCTCGCGCGCGCGGTCCGCGCGGAAGTTTACGAAGAGCACGGCGTCGCCGTCGCGAAGCGCCGGGCCGCCCGCGATCACCGACGGGGCGATGAACTCGTCGCCCTCGCCCGCGGCCCAGCCGCGCTCGACGGCTTCCAGGGCCGATGCGCACTCGCGTCCCTCGCGCGCGACGATCGCCCGGTACGCGCGCGCGACGCGATCCCAGCGCTTGTCGCGGTCCATCGCCCAGTAGCGACCGGAGAGCGTGGCGATGCAGCCGCCGAGCTCGCGGCAGCGCGCCTCGAGCGGTGCCACGAAGTCGCGTGCGCAACGCGGGGCGGTGTCGCGCCCGTCGGTGAACGCGTGCAGGATCGGCCGGATCCTCCGCTCGGCGAGAAGCCGCAGGATTCCGTACACGTGCTCGAGCGAGCTGTGCACGCCGCCGTCGGAGACGAGCCCCATCAGGTGCAAGGCGCGCCCGGCGCGCTCGGCCGCCGCGAGCACCTGCTGGATCGCCGACAGCCCCGCGAGCTCGCCGGCGTCGATCGCCTTCTTGATGCGCACGATGTCCATGTCGATGATCCGGCCCGCGCCCAGCGTCATGTGGCCGACCTCGGAGTTGCCCATCTGCCCGTCGGGAAGGCCGACCGCCGCCCCCGAGGTCTCGATCCGCGCGCTCGGACAATTCGCGCGAAGCTTCGCGAAGAACGGCGCGTTCGCGAGCTCGGTGGCGTCGCCGGGGCCGCCATGGCCCAGGCCGAAGCCGTCGAGTACGACCAGCACGACGGGGCCGGTCGCGCTCACAGCGCAGCTCCGGCCGCGTGCTCGACGGGGAGCTCCTCGGCGTCGCCCCAGAGCCGCTCCAGGCCGAAGAACTCGCGCTGCTCCTCCTGGAAGACGTGCACCACAACGTCGCCCAGGTCGACCAGGACCCAGGTGCCGATCGGCTTGCCCTCGATGCCGCGCGGCTTCGCGCCGCTCTGCAGCGCGGCGTCGATCGCCGCCTCCGCGAGCGTGCGGACGTGGCGGGCGGACGTGCCCGTCGCGAGCACGAAGTAGTCCGCGAAGCCGCAGACACCGCGCAGATCGAGCACGCGCACCTCCAAGCCTTTCTTGTCGTCGAGCGCCGAGGCGAGTCGCAGGGCCAGCTGTCGTGCCGTCAATCGTCCTCCTTCTCTCGATAGAGTTGATGCTTCCGGACGTACTCGAGCACCTCGTCGGGGACGAGGTACCGGATCGAAGCTCCGCGGGCGACCCGCCGGCGGATGTCGGACGCCGAAATCGAAAGCGGGGTGAACGGAACCGCGCGCAGCTCGCTTCCGCACTCGTGGACCAAGCCGTCTGGCCCGTCGCGAAACGCGCGCAAGAGCGTTGCCGGCAGCAGGTCGCGAAGCCGCTGCGCGTGCCCCGGCCGCGTCGCCACGGCGAAGTGGGCCAGCGTGAAGAGCCGCTCCGGCTCGCGCCAGCTCTCGAGATCGGCCAGCGTGTCCGCGCCGACGATGAACCAGAGCTCGGCGGCGGGCGTCCGCGCGCGAAGCTCGGCCAGCGTGTCGACGCTGTAGCTCGGCCCGGCGCGGAGCAGCTCGAGGTCGCAGACCTCGAGCGCAGGATTTCCGGAGCAGGCGCGGCGGACCATCTCGAGCCGCTGCGCCGCCGGCGCGATTTCCGCGCGCTTCAGCGGCGGATCGCCGGCAGGCACGAGCAGGACCCGCTCTAGCGAGAGCGCCTCGCGCATCTCCTCGGCGAGCCGGAGATGCGCAAGATGGATCGGATTGAAGGTTCCGCCGAGAACGCCGAGCTTCACTCGAGGATCGTTCCCTCACCGTACGCGATGAACTTCTGCGTGGTGAGTCCCTCCAGGCCCATCGGGCCGTACCAGTGCATCTTCGTGGTCGAGACGCCGACCTCGGCGCCCAGACCGAGCTGGAATCCGTCCGCGAAGCGCGTGCTCGCGTTCACGAACACCGAGCTCGAGTTCACGCGGCGCAGGAAGGCCCGCGCGCGCGTCACGTCCTGCGTGACGATCGTCTCGGTGTGATTGGAGCCGTAGCGGCGGATGTGGTCGATCGCCTGGTCGAGCGAGTCGACCATTCGCACCGACATCGTCCTGGCCAGCCACTCGGTCCGGTAGTCCTGCTCGCTCGCCGCGCGCGCCGACGGGAACTCCGCGCGCGTGCGCTCGCAGGCGCGAAGCTCGACGCCGTGCGCGGCCAGCGCGCCCAGCACGTCGGGCAGCACGGTCTTCGCGAGCTTCGCGTGGATCAGCAGCGTCTCCGCCGCGTTGCAGACCGAGACGCGCTGGCACTTCGAGTTCAGCGCGATCTCTCGCGCCATCTTGGGCTCGGCGAACTCGTCCAGGTAGACGTGGCAGATGCCGTTGTAGTGCTTGATCACCGGAATGCGCGACTTCTCGGCGACGCGCCGGATCAGGCTCTCGCCCCCGCGCGGGATCACCAGGTCGATCTCGCCCTCGCGCTCGAGCAGCGCGTCGACGATCTCGCGCTCCGTGGTCGGCACCAGCTGCAGCGCATCCTCGGGCACGCCCGCCTCGGCGAACGCGCCGCGCAGCACGCCGGCGAGGGCGCGGTTGGAGTGGATCGCCTCCGAACCGCCGCGCAGGATCGTCGCGTTGCCGCTCTTCAGGCACAGCGCCGCGACGTCGGCCGTCACGTTCGGGCGCGACTCGTAGATCACCAGGATCACGCCGAGCGGAATCCGCATCCGCCCGACCTGCAGGCCGCTCGGCCGGTTCCACATCCGCGTCACCTCGCCGACCGGATCGGGAAGCGCCGCGACCTCGCGCAGCCCGTTTGCGATCGCTGCGATCCGCCCGGCGTCGAGCGCGAGCCGGTCGAGCATGGCCGCGTCGAGCCCGCGAGCGCGGCCTGCCTCGAGGTCGCGCGCGTTCTCGCGAACGATCGCGGCGGACGACGCCTCGAGCCGGTCGGCCGCGAGCCGCAGCGCGGCGTCCTTCGGATCGCTCGCAAGCTCCGCCACCCGCTCCGAGGCGGCCTTGGCGCGACGCGTCAGCTCCGTAACGAGCTCGGTGGGGCTCATCCTGGCCTCTATCTTAGCGGCATTCCCGCCCCCCGGGCGAAGCCGCCCTCTGCACGGCGTGGCCGACCGGCAACTGGCCCCGGAAGCCGCGGGCCGGGCAGGTCGCGACCACCCGACACCGAAAAGTGAAGGATTTCCGGAGATCGCCACGGCGCAATCGCCCGCGACCACCTGCCTTTCGGGGACAAGCCGGAGGGAAGATGACTCGCTTCCTGGTCGTCGCGCTCGCAATCGCAGGCTCACTCGGTCTTGGCTCGGTCTCTCTGGCCGCGCCGGTCACGTTCGACCTGACGGGCGTCGTCGGCTGGTGGTCCCGGAGCACGGACGCCAATGCGTCGATCCCGGGGCCCCCGACGAACGGGGGCCCATGCGTGGGCATGAGCACACCTTCCTACGGGGGCTGCTTTCGCTACGCGTTCGAGCCGGGGAGCTCGCTCGCGATCGACATCACGGGCAACACTGTGACGATGCTCGGCGGGACGCTCGGCATCCATGCCGTAACTCCGCTCGTCTTCGGAACGATCGTGCTGGAGACCAGCTTCACGACGACCGTCGCTCCCGGAGCCACCGGGACGCTCGACCGCGACGTCATTCTGTGGGCGACCCTCGCGGACTACACGACCGAGGGCACGATCAACTGCACGGGCGCCAATTGCGGCATGATCTTGCATCCCGGTGTGCCGATCCCTCTGGACCCGTACTGGAACTGGATCACGGACAGCACGCCGACGAATGCGCTGGGGCTCGGCCTCTGGGTGCTGAATGCGGCGCACGACCAGCTGGTCGTCTCGACGACTGCGTTCACGCAAAGATCGAACGCGGCCGGGGTCCCGGACCCATGCAGCGCGGGCTTCACCTTCGGTTCTTACTCATTTGTCTACGGCGAGTATCCCGACCCGATCCCGACGACCGGCTGCCCAGTCCCGGAGCCCGGCCCCGCCGTGCTGCTGCTGCTCGGACTCGGCGCCCTCGCGCTGCACTCGCTCGACTTCTCGAGGCTCGGCAAGCTCTACGGGGCGACCCGAACCAGATAGCCGCTCGCGGAGACCTCGGCCGAGATCTGCTCGATCAGCACCGCAGCCTCGCGGGCACGTGAATCGAAGCTGTCTCATGCCGCCGCGCAGCCGGTCCGCCGCGTGTCGGGACCTGGCCCGTCAGCCGCTAGCCCTCTCCGACACCTTGAGTTTTCTAAAGCGCAACTTTAGATTCCTCAAACATGCGATTCGCCCCTCGAGATCTCGCTCCCGAGCTCCGGCGCGCCCTGAAGGCGTTTCCGGCGCTCGTGCTCACCGGACCGCGGCGCGCCGGGAAGACGTCGTTGCTCCGCAGGCTCTTCCCGCGCGCCAGCTACTTCCTTCTCGAGGACCCGGACGTCGTCGCGCGGCTGCGCTCGGATCCGCAGGGCTTTCTCGACGCGGTGCGGACGCCTGCGATCCTCGACGAAGTGCAGAACGTGCCGGAGGTGTTCTCGTACGTGCGCACGCGGATCGATCGCAGCCCGGGTCGCAAAGGACAGTGGCTTCTCACCGGCTCGCAGGAGGCGCCGCTGATGCAAGGCGTGACGGAGTCGATGGCCGGCCGCGCCGCGGTGCTGCAGCTGCTGCCGCTCTCGGCGCGCGAGTCGCCCCGCGTGACGCTCCTACAAGGCGGCTATCCCGAGGCGGTTTCGAGCCCGGCACGAGCGGGACTGTGGTTCAGCTCGTACGTGCAGACGTACCTCGAGCGAGACGTGCGGGCGGTGACAGCGGTGCGGGATCTCTCGACCTTCCGGCGCTTCCTCTCCCTGCTCGCAGCGCGACACGGCCAGGTTCTGAACAAGAGTGACATCGCAGCGCCGCTCGGGGTCAGCGTCCCCACGGTCGGCCAATGGCTCGGCGTGCTCGAGACGACCGCGCAGATCCTGATCGTCCCGCCGTTCTACGAGAACCTGGGCAAGCGACTCATCAAATCGCCCAAGGTGTTCATCGCCGACTCGGGCCTCGCCTGCCATCTGCTCGGGATCGAGACGGCGCGCGAGCTCGCGAAGTCGCCGTTCCTCGGCGCGCTCTTCGAGGGCTTCGTCGCCTCTGAGATCGTGAAGCATCAGGTCAATCACGCGCGCCGGCGCGAGCTCTACTACTTTCGGGACGAGCAGGGTCTGGAGGTCGACTTCATCGTGCCGGGCCGCGCCGGCCGCATCACGCTCGTCGAGTGCAAGGCGGGCAAGACAGTTGTTCCGGCAATGGCGTCAGCGCTGCAACGGCTCGGCGCGGCATTTCGCAAGCGCCGCGGCGCGCCGGCAGGTGGCGCCCGAATGCTGCTCGTGCACCAGCGACCGAAGGCGGGAACCTCGACCCAGGCGCTGGCGCCCGGTGTCCGCGCGCTCGCCTGGGAGGATCTGGTCGACGAGCTCTAGAAGCGCGAGGAAATACGTTTTTCCATCGACATGGGCTGCCCCGCACCCCGGGGTTCCACCCTCGTCTCTTGTTCGAGTCGTCAGGCGCGCTGAGAACGGCCGACCGCTCTCAGAGCGCGGCGCTGAAGGGGTGGCATGCTCGGCGCTGGCAAGACCCACCTCGCCATCGCGCTCGGTGTGCGCGCCGCCGAGAATGCGTTCTCGGTTGCGTTCTATCGGCTCGAGGATCTCTTCGCGGCGCTCGAGCGCGCCGCCGATGTTCCCCCGCAGCGACTGCGCCAGTGCAAGCACATCAACCTTGCACTGCCCGTCATCGACGGGTCAGGCCTTGAGCCCATGACCTAGGAGGCGAGCCTGTTCTTCCTGCTGGTATTCCACCGCTGCGGCCGCGGCTCGATCCTGATCACCACCAACATGCGGCGCTCGCCGGCGACGAGGTGCTCGCGGCGGCGATCCTCGATCGCCCGCTCCACCACCGTCACGTGCTCAACAGCTCCGGTCGCCTATACCTGTTGCGCGCTCTTGAGCGGGCTACGGCCAACGGCGCGAAAAGCTAGGAAGAACCGAGGGAGCCGGAGTTCCCCCCGGGTCTCGGGTAGACGGCAGGATTTCGATCCAAGATTGGAGGCCTGGAAAAGAAGGTGTCCTCATAATGCGGAAGAGATGATGTCCCTGGACAATTCGAAGGAGATCAGCCGGATGGTCGCCGCGACGAGCAGCGAGCTCGACGCGTGGCGCGAGCGCGACTTGCGCGCGACGAAGTACAAGTTCCTGTACTTGGACGGCGCGAACTTCTCGGTGCGCCG
>VGRW01000120.1 GCA_016875225.1 Deltaproteobacteria bacterium | reverse complement strand
GCTCGCGCAGCAGCAGCACCCCGCCGTCGCTGCTCGCGTGCTCCGCGTCGAACCGGCCCACCACGGGCCGTCGTCCCAGCGGCGAAAACTCAAGCTGCGTCGCGCTACACTCTGTCTGCACAGGTCGGCCCTTTCTGTTGGCCCGTTTTGTCTTGCAACTCAACGGTTAACAGAAGTCAGCCGGCCTGTGCTCGTTTGAGTGGTGAGAAATCCAGGCTAGCGCTCCGGCCGGATCTCGAGTCGCTTCTGGCGCTCGAGCGTCTGCTCGCGCTTCTGCCGCGCGCGTTCAGCGAGCTCGGTCTCGAGCGTGCGCAGCTCGAGCAGCTTGCGCAGCCGCGCGAGCTTCTCCGGATCCGGAAGCGCCTTCTCGAACGTGACCCAGCGGGTGATCGCGAGGCTCGCCCCGCCCTCCGACACCGCGCGAAGGCGCAGCTCGTTCTTGCCGAGCGCGAGCGGCGCGAAGCCGTCGAAGGTCCCGTCCGGGAAGAGCCGCACCGCGCGACCGGGCGCGCCGGTCGTGGCGTTCTCGAGCTCGATCCGCGCGACCTGCGTCCAGCTCATGTACGGCACGAACTCGACGATGTCGGCCGGCGCTTCGAGCACGACCAGGTCGCCGCCGTTGGCGGAGACGATCTCCTGGAACAGGTCGCGCCGCTGCGCCGCCGCGGGCCCGAGCGCGAACGCAGAGATCCGCGCGCCCGCGCGTGCGGCGTTTCGCGCCGCGTGAACCGAGGTCGACTGCGCCGCCTCGGCGGGCTCGGGCGCGGTGGGAATTCCGTCGGAGAGCAGCAGGATCTGGCGCCGACGCGGAGTTCCCGATTCGGAAGTCGCGGGCCCGAACCCGACGATCGCGGCCTCGAGCGCGCCGTAGAAACAGGTGCCGCGCTCGTTCGGCCGCGGCGGGATCGATTCGAGCGCCGCGAGCAGCTGCTCGCGCGAGCTTCCCAGCGGCGCCTCGAGATCTGCGTTGCCCCCGAAGCTGACCAGTCCCATCCGGGTCGTGTTCGGGTCGAGGCGCTCGATCAGGCGCCGCGCCGCCGCGATCTCGGCGGAGATGATCGTGTCGCCGAAGTCGGTGGTCCACAGCATGGGCAGATCGATCGGCGGGCTCTCGATCGCGCGGCCGACCACGCCGTCGCCATCCACGTCCACGCCGGTGGCCCGGAACGTGCTGACCGAGCGGTCGAGCACGATCATCACGTCGTGCTGTCCGCGCAGGCCCGTGCCGACCCAGCCGCGCACCTCGACCAGCGCGATCGGCTCCCGCACCAGATCGCCGCCGCGCGGCGAGTCGACCTCGAGATACACGCGCTCGGCGCGCGCGCCGAACGAGAAGAGCAAGGCCAGCGGCGCTGCGAGTAAGATGGGGAGCATGCGGCGACTTGGAGACACGTGTACCACACGCGCGGGGCGCCTCGAAGGCGTGCGCACGCGACAGGGCTTGGTGTTCCGAGGCATTCCCTTCGCCGAGCCGCCGGTCGGGCCGCTGCGCCTGCGCCCGCCCCAGCCGGTTCGCCCTTGGACGGGAACGCGTAGCGCGACGCGCTTCGCCCCGTCCGCGCCCCAGGCGGGCGTCGACAACTGGCTGGTGCGGCGCTTCATCGGCGGCGGATCCGCCGGGCGCAGCGAGGACTGCCTATACCTGAACGTCTGGACGCCAGCGCTCGACGCTGGGCGGCGACCGGTCATGGTCTTCATCCACGGCGGCGCCTTTCTGATGGGCTCGGGAAGCACGCGGCTCTACGATGGGTCGCGCCTCTCCGCGCGGGGCGACCTCGTCGTGGTCACGCTCAACTACCGGCTCGGCGCGCTCGGCTCGCTCGACCTGCGCGGGCTGATTCCAAACGTCGGCGAGGCGCCCGCGAACCAGGGACTGCGCGACCAGATCGCTGCGCTCGAATGGGTGCGAGACAACATCGCGGAGCTCGGCGGCGATCCCGAGGCGGTGACGGTCTTCGGCGAGTCGGCGGGCGCGATGAGCATCGGCGCGCTGCTCGGCACGCCGGCCGCGCGCGGGCTGTTCCGGAGCGCGATCCTGCAGAGCGGCGCGGCGGACAACGTCTCGGAGCCGGAGCAGTCGCGCCGGGTCGCGGAGCTGTACCTCTCGCTGCTCGGTTGTCACGGCGAGAGCCTCGACGCGCTTCGAGCCGCGCCGCTGGACGAGCTGCTGCGCGCGCAGCGCGAGGCCGCGTTCCAGCTCGCGCTCCCGCTCGGCGGGCTCGCGTTCCAGCCCTGCATCGATGGCGACCTGTTGCCCGAGAGCCCGCTCGACCTGATCGCGCGCGGCTCCGCCGCGGAGGTCTCGGTTCTGGTAGGAACCAACCGGGACGAGTGGAAGCTCTTCATGCTCGCCGACGCGCGCGCGCGGCGCATGGACGAGGCCGCGCTTCGCCGCCGTTTTGGCCGCGTGCTGCCCGAGCCCGAGGCCGAGCGCGCCTACCAGGCCTACCGCGAGGCGCCGGACTCGCGCCGCCGCCTCGACCCGCGCGAACGCTGGTCCGCGTTCCAAGGCGATCGAATCTTCCACTGGCCGGCCGCGCGGCTTCTCGAGCTCGTGCGCGGGCATTCGCGCGCGACGTTCGCCTACTCCTTCAGCTGGTCTCCGCCGCTTCTCGAGCGCCAGATCGGGGCCTGCCACGGAATCGAGCTGCCGTTCGTGTTCGGCACGATCCTCGAGCCCTGGCTGCGGCCCTGGCTCGGCGCGATTCCGGGCGCGGCAAAGCTCTCCCATCGCGTCCAGGAATCCTGGATCGCCTTCGCGCGGACCGGCCAGCCCGGCCACGCAGCCGTTCCCTTCTGGCCCGGCTACGACACCGAGAAGCGTCAGGCCATGGTGCTCGGCCGGCGCTGCCGGGTCGCGTCCGACTACGCGGGCCCGGCGCTGCGGTTCTTCGGCGCGGGACCGAGCGCGCGCGCGTTCAGCGAGTCTGCGGCGTAGTCCGCTCGCCCAGGATGCGCAGCGGCCGGGGCGGCCGGCGCAGCTCGAGGAGGCCGCGCGTGCGCTGCGCGATCCAGTGCGCCGCCTCCTCGGGGTCGTCGGTGAAGAGCAGCCGGGCCGCGTCCTCGCGCGCGATCGTGCCAGCCGCGACCATGGCGCGCTCCACGAACTCGCGCAGCGGCGCCCAGTAGTCCACGCCCATCAGCACGCAGGGGAAATTCTCGATCTTGCGCGTCTGCATCAGCGTCGCGACCTCGAACACCTCGTCGAGCGTGCCGAAGCCCCCGGGCAGCGCGACGAACGCGTAGGAGTACTTCACGAGCATCAGCTTGCGCACGAAGAAGTGCTGGAACTCGATGAAGTTTTCCAGATAGGGGTTGGGCTTCTGCTCGCGCGGAAGCTCGATGTTGCAGCCGACGGAGCAGGCGCCCACGTCGCGCGCGCCGCGGTTGGCGGCCTCCATGATTCCGGGCCCGCCGCCGGTCATGATCGTGAAGCCCGCGCCGCCGATCTGCCGCGCCGTCTCGCGCGCCAGCGCGTAGTAGGGATGGGTCTCGTCGAAGCGCGCCGAGCCGAAGATCGTCACGCACGGTCCGACGAAGTGCAGCGCGCGGAAGCCGCGGATGAACTCCACACAGAAGCGCAGCGCGCGCGCCAATTCCTCGCCGCGACTGCCGGGTCCGACGGCGAGGCCGCTTCCGTTGCGCTTCTGGGTCATGCGTATTCTTTGCCGGTTGCAGGACCGTCGCGCCAGCGGGGGTCTGGTCGTCGACGCTGGAATCGGTCAAACTGCGTCAAGTTTCCGTCGGAGGGTTGGAGTCATGCGGCTCGTTGCTGTGGCTCTGGTCTCGCTTCTCGGTTTCGCAGGCGTCGCGTCCGCGCAAGGGTTGGTGCCGGTCGCCAGCGCCGGACCGGACGTCGCGATCGAATGCGTGGGGCAGAACGGGACGCCGATCGCGATGAACGGCACGGGCTCGAGCGCGGGCGCCGACTTCACGTACCTGTGGACCGCCGACCCCGCGGTGGGCTTCGATGATCCGACCCTCCTCGGTCCGATCGCGGCGTTCCCCGTCGGGACGACGCTGGTCACGCTCACGGTCACCTACACCGACCCCGTGACGGCCGCGCAGTCCAGCGCCAGCGACTCGCTGTACGTGGTCGTGAGCGACCCGAACGCGCCGCGCATCTGCGCCTGCGCGGATCCCGCGGTGCTCTGGCCGCCGAACCACAAGATGCACGACGTGATCCGGATCCGCGTCTACGACACCTGCGACGCGAATCCCGACGTGGAGCTGCTCTCGGTCACGAGCAACGAGGACGACGACGGCCTCGGCGACGGACACACCAGCGACGACATCGAAGGCGCCGTGATCGGCAGCGACGACCGCGATTTCGCGGTTCGCGCCGAGCGCTCGGGTCCGGGCGAGGGCCGCACCTACACTGCGGTGTACCGCGCCTGGGACCTCGCCGAGAACCACACCGACTCGAGCGTGGTCGTGGGCGTCCCGCACGACATGGGGCAGGGCCACGATCTCGAGGTGGACGAGTGCCCGGAGCTCGACGACTACATCGCGAGCCAGGCGAAGGTGGTGAAGAAGGCGGAGAAGGCGCAGCTCAAGGCCGCGAAGCAATCCGCGAAGGCCACCAAGAAGGCGCTCAAGGCCGCGCAGCGAGCCGCTCGCTAGGTGGCCATCGGAGCGGGCGTCGATGCCGCGCTCGCCGAGATCGAGCTAGAGGACTGCGAAGGCGGTCGTCGCCGGCTCGGCGAGCTCTGGCGCGATCGCGACGCCGTGCTCGTCTTCGTGCGCCACTTCGGCTGACTGTTCTGCCGCGAGCAAGTCGCGCAGTTGCGCGACCGAGCGGCCGAGATCCGGGAGACGGGCGCGGAGATCGCGGTGGTCGGAAACGGATCGCGGTACTTCGCGATGATCTTCCGCGAGGACCTCGGCGTCGACTTCCCGATCTTCATCGATCCCGATCTGCGCGCCTACCGCGCCGCTGGGCTGCGGCGCGGATTCATGGAGCTGCTCTCACCGCGCCTGATCACGAACGGCGTTCGCGCATTGGCAAAGGGGTCGCGGCAGAAGGGCGTGCAGGGCGACGCCTTCCAGCTCGGCGGCAGCTTCGTGATCCGGCGCGGCGGAGGCGTCGCATTCGCGCACCGCAGCCGCGAGGCGGGCGATCACGCGGACCTCGACCGATTGATCGCCGCGCTGCGCTAGTGGCGGGACCTTCGCCGCGCTGCGCCTGCGCGACTTCCGGATCCTCTGGATCCGCACCTTCTTCTCGTTCCTGGCCTTCTTCATGTCGACGGCGGCGCAGAGCGTGGTCGCCTTCGACCTCCGCGGCAGCAACAGCTCGGTGGGCTCGGTGGTGGCCGCGCAGGGGCTCGCCATGCTCCTGCTCGGGCCGTTCGGGGGCGCGCTCGCGGATCGCCTGCGCAAGCGCCGGCTGATCGCGGCGTCGCAGTCCGTGACGGCGACGGTCGTTCGGCCGCTCGCGCTCTCCGTCGCGACCGGAACGATCCGCGTCGAGTACCTGGCGCTCGGGTCGCTCGTGATGGGAGCGACGTTCGCGTTCCTCGGTCCCGCGCGTCAGGCGCCGACCGTCGATCTCGTCCCGTCGGAGCAGCGCGGAAACGCCCTCGCGCTCACGCAGGTCGGCCACAGCGCTTCCCGCGTGCTCGGCCCGGCGGTGGCGGGCCTATTCCTGGCCTGGGCGTTCTCCCGCGCCACGGGCGCGTACCTGCGATGGCCGCGTTCTACGCCGCCTCGGCGGCGGGCCTGCTGCTGCTGCCGCGCTTGGTCGTGCGCGCCGGCGCGCGCGACGCCCGCGTGCTCGCCGACGTCGCCGCGGGGCTGCGCTACGTGCGCGGCCAGGGCCGCCTGCGACTCATGCTGCTCCTGTTCGTCTCGGTGATCATGATCGGATACCGGCACGTGACGGTGCTGTCCGGCCTGCTCGAGCACGGCCTCGGCCGCGACGCGCACGGCGTATCGACGCTCTTCGGTGTCGCCGCGGTCGGGGCGCTCGCGGCGTCCCTCTGGGTGGCGCGCTTCGCCGATTCGGGCCGCGTTTTTCGCATCTACACGGGAATGGCGCTTGCGCTCGCCCCGATGTACGCGGGCGCGCTGCTGGCGATGTTCGTCGGCCGCGTGATGTCGCTGTCCACGCTCGCGTTCGCGGGCTTGGGCCTGATGGGGCTGCCGATCGGCCTGGTCGCCGACGCGCTCGGCGAGCGGGCGGCGCTCGGATTCCTGGGCGGGGCGGTTCTCGCCATCACCCTCTGGCTGGGCGCGAAGCTCCGGGTGACGGACGTCGCAAAAGCCCGCTCACCACGGACAGGTGTGAGGCGGCGGATCCGTGGGAGGTGGTCCACCGCCGCCACCGCCACCGCCACCGCCGTCCCCGCCACCGCCGCTTCCACCGTCGCCGTCGCCGGAATGGTGGTGCCCGTGGTTCTGGTTGTGCTCGATCACCGCGCCGATCACGTAGGCGTCGAGCACGGAGAGCAGGCGGTCGATGTTGAGCTGCGTGTCGGTTCGTGTGTAGCCGCTCGGCGCGTAGGCGCGATCGCCCCGCGCGAACGAGAGCGGATTCCAGGCGCCCTGCATCCGCTCGCTCGCGGGCAGGTTCTTCGCTACCGCCGACGTCACCACGCCGATGCCGTCGCCGACGGAGTCGGCCGCGCTCGGCGAGACGGCAGGACCGACCGTGACCTGCGCCAGCGGTACGACCACCGCGTTGTTCGCGGCGCTCACCGCGTCGGCGACCGTCTGCACGCCGCTCTCGAGGCCCGTGAAGATCCGGCCGAGGGCCGCGCCGGGCTTCAATCGCGCCAGGTCGTAGACCGCGTAGGGGAGCATCTGCACCGGCGACACGCGGTACGACTCCGTGCCCTCGTGCTGGTGGGTGCGCGTCTCGCCGACGAAGGCGTGCCGGCCGAGGTCGAGCAGGTCGTCGCCTGCGGCGGCGAAGCTCGCGCGCAGGTTGCCGCCCACCGTGCCGGTGGCGCGCGACGAGGCGCTGCGCGGATTGATCTCCTTGGCGTAGAGGCGGAGATTGTCGCGGATCGAGGTTCCGGCCTCGGTCGAGTCGATGCGCTCCTCGCCGCGCGTAGCGGCGATCCCGGCCTCGTAGCTGTCGGGCGCGTCGAAGAACGCGAACGCCTGACCCGGGCAGTAGAGGATGCGCTGCGGAACGGTGGGCTTCGTGCCGTTCTCGGAGACGAGCGCGACGTCGCGCGTGTTGTAGCAGCCGGCGCCGTCGGGCTCGGCCTTCAGGTTCTGCGACCGGT
>VGRW01000119.1 GCA_016875225.1 Deltaproteobacteria bacterium | reverse complement strand
TATGCTGATCACGAGCGGCGTCCTCCTGCGCCCGTCGACGTTCGACGAGCGTTCTGGTTTTCATCAACCAGGAGTGTACGCCGCTCTCCTTTCACCCTCGCTCATACACACTCTATGCCGCAGGACCGGATGATGGATCACTACTACGGCGACGAGCCCATGACCAAGCTGGACAAGGCCCTGTTCGCATTCGCCTCCTACAACGCCGGCGCTGGTCGGATATCGCAGCTGCGCAGAGAGGCCGCCAAGCGCGGGCTTGATCCGAACGTCTGGTTCCACAACGTGGAGTATGTCGTCGCCGAGAAGATCGGCGCGGAGACGGTCACCTACGTCGGCAACATCTACAAGTATTACATCGCCTACCATCTGCTCATCGAGGCCAGGGACGCGAGAGAGCAGGCCAGGGAGAAGCTGAAGGACGAGAGCAAGGGGGCGCCGTGAGCTCACGACGCGGCCCGAATAGACGCATGCCATCTTTCGCGCGGAAGTGTCGTCGATGAATCTCAATCAAGTCACGGTACCTTGCAGGGACCTTGCGGAGTCCGTCGCGTTCTATCGGACGCTGGGCCTGCGCCAGATCGTGAGCAACCCGCCCGACTACGCGCGGTTCGAGTGCCCGGTCGGCGACGCGACGTTCTCGCTGCACCGTGTGTCGGAGGCTCGCGGAGACGGCGGCATCGTCGTCTATTTCGAGCTCGACGATCTGGACGGCGCCGTGGGGAGGCTCGCGGCCGCTGGGATCCGCTTCGATTCGGAGCCGCGCGACCAGCCCTGGCTCTGGCGCGAGGCCTACCTGCGCGACCCCGCCGGAAATCTGATCTGCCTGTACCGCGCGGGCGAGAATCGTCGCAATCCGCCGTGGCGGATTTCCTGAACGCGCCGCATGCAGCCCGCACCCGAGAGCGACGTCGCGCGCCTGGCCGCGTACCTGCAGAGGAACCGCGAGCTGCACCTGTACGAGCTCGGTGATCTGGACGACTTCTTCTTTCCGCACACGCGCTGGTGGGGTTCGGGCGCAGCCGAGCTCGAGGCGCTCTGCCTGGTCTACGAGGGAAGCTTCGGCGCGACGCTGCTCGCGTTCGCGGAGCCCGGAGCCGAGGCGCCCATGCGGTCTCTGCTGCGCGCGATCGAGGGCCGCTTGCCGGCGCGCTTCCACGCGCACCTGTCGAATGGTCTGGCGCGGAGCGTGTCGCGGCGCTTCGAGCTCACCTCGCGCACGCCGGCGCTGAAGCTCGCGCTGCGCGACACGGGCGGGGTCGCGGCGGCCGACACGACGGGCGTCGTCGCGGTCGATCCCAAAGACCTCGACGGCGTCGAGGCGTTCTACCGCGACGCCTATCCCGCGAACTGGTTCGACCCCCGCATGCTCGAGACCGGTCGCTACGTCGGCGTGCGCGACGGGAATCGCTGGCTGGCGATCGCCGGCGTGCACGTGTACTCGCGGGAGTACCGCGTGGCGGCGCTGGGCAACATCGCCACCGCCCGCGACGCGCGCGGCCGCGGTCTCGGCGCGAAGGTGACCGCGGCGCTGTGCCAGACGCTGCTGCGCGACGGCGTCGTGGTGATCGGGCTGAACGTCATGCGCGACAACGAGGCGGCGCTGCGCTGCTACCGCAAGCTCGGCTTCGAGACGATCGCGGAGTACGAGGAGCTCGAGGCGCAAACATCTAGAAGCGGGGCAGCACCTCTGTCATGATGGGCTCGGTCGTCCCGACCCGAGGGGAATCGTGCGATGAAGGCTCTGAAGCTCGCCGTCGGCGCAATCCTGGTCTACGTGGCGATCGTCTTCGCGTTCGAGTCACTGCTCGGGTACTTCCAGCCCACGCCCGCGTCGACCATTCTCATCACGACGTTCGACGCGGAGGGCAGAGCACACGACCGGATCGTCACTCGTCTGGCCAGCGACGGGAAGCTGTACGTCGCCGCGAACCACTGGCCTCGGGCCTGGTACCGCCGCGTGCTGGCCAACCCGGAGCTCGCGGCGACGATCGACGGCGTGAAGGCGGACTACCGGGCCGTGCCGGCCACGGGCGCGGAGCACGAGCGCGTCGACGCCGACAACCGGCTCGGCGTGGGGTTCCGGATCCTGACCGGCTTTCCGCCGCGCTACTTCGTCCGACTCGATCCGCGTTAGGGAGGTGTCAAATGGGAGCCGCCGCACTCGCCTACGGCATCGTGAGCTACGTGGTGTTCCTGGTCAGCTTGCTCTACGCAATCGGCTTCGTCGGAAACTTCGTGGTCCCGAAGTCGATCGACAGCGGGATCGCGGGACCGGCGTCCGAGGCCCTGCTCGTCGACGTGCTCCTGCTGCTGGCCTTCGCGATCCCGCACAGCGTGATGGCGCGCGCGGGCTTCAAGCGCTGGTGGACGCGCGTCGTGCCGAAGTCGCTGGAGCGAAGCACGTACGTGCTGGTTTCGAGCCTGCTGCTCCTGCTGCTGTACTGGGGCTGGCAACCGATTCCCGGCGTGGTCTGGCAGACCGAGAACGCGATCGCCGTCGCGATCCTGTGGGCGCTGTTCTGGCTCGGCTGGGCGCTGGTGCTCTACTCGTCGTTCGCGATCGACCACTTCGACCTGTTCGGCCTGCGCCAGGTCTGGCTGCGCTTTCGCGGCGTCGAGTACGCGCCGGTTCCGTTCGAGCAGCCGTGGCTCTACACGATCGTGCGTCACCCGCTGATGCTCGGCTTCCTGCTCGCGTTCTGGGCCGCGCCGACGCTGACCCAGGGGCATCTGCTCTTCAGCCTGGCGACCAGCGGCTACATCCTGGTGGGAATCGTGCTCGAGGAGCGCGACCTGGTGAAGGCCCACGGGCAGTCCTACGTGATCTACACGCGCGAGGTGCGCATGCTCCTGCCGATCCCCCGCCGGCCGTCGCGCTAGCGGCGCTTCAGCCGATCGGGCCCTGGTAGACCTCGACGAAGCGGCGCAGCAGCTCGGGCGGGGTGGCCAGGTTGGCGTCGCGGTCGCTGCGCACGCAGACGACGCACGGACCGGACGCGCTTCGCGCGTGCGCCAGCGCCGGCTCGAGCTCGTCGGTGCTCTTCACGTAGAGGCCCTCGCAGCCGAGCCCCTCGGCGACGCGGTCCCAGCGCACCTCGCCCATCTCGGTGCCGAAGGTGCGCCCGAAGAGCATGCGCTCGTTCGGCTCCTCCATCGTCCACGAGCCCTCGGCCATCACCACCACGGTGAGCTTCAGTCGCTCGCGCGCCGCCGACTGCATCTCCATGAAGTTGAAGCCTGCGGCGCCGTCGCCGGTCACGCAGACCACCTCGCGCGAGGGATCGGCGAGCTTCGCGCCGATCGCGGAGGGGATTCCCGTGCCCAGCATTCCGAGCTCCAGGATGTTGTGATACGAGCGCGGCTTCGTGGACGGCAGGCACCAGTGCGCCCAGAGCGACGTGTTGCCGCCGTCCGCGGTGTAGACCGCGTCGCCTCCGAACACCCGGCCGATCGCCTGCATCGCGCGCGCGGGATGGATCCCCGCGCCGGCCCAGGCGTCGATCGAAGCGGTCTGCTCGCGCCACCAGCGCGAAGCGGCGTCGAGCCGCGCGGCTTGCGCCGCGAGATCTCGCGCGCGCAAGCCGCGCCCGCGCAGCGCCTCGCCGAGGCCGGCCAGCGTCGCGCGCGCGTCGGCGACGATGCCGAGCGCGATCGGCCGCGTCACACCGATGTGTCGCGGGTCGACGTCGACCTGGATCAGCATCTGTCGCGCCGGGTCGCCCCAGTAACGGTCGTAGGGCAGATCGAGATTTCCGAGCCGCGATCCGACCACGAGCACCACGTCCGCTTCGCGCCGGATCGGATCGGCGCCCGCGCCGAAGCCGAACACGTGCAGCGCGTGGTCGCGCGGCAGCACCGAGCGGCCGGCCATGCTGGTCATGACCGGACAGCCGAGCCGCTCGATCAGCGCCAGAAGCTCCGCGTTCGCGCCCGCGCGATCGACGCCCGCGCCCGCGAAGATCAGCGGTCGCTCGGCGTCGGCCAGAAGCTGCGCGGCCTGCTCGAGCTGCGCCTGCGACGGCTGCGGCAGTGGCGCGCGCGTTCGTTCGGGCGCGAGCAGGGGCGTCTTCGCGTCGTCGCCCTGCGCGTAGACGACGGGCATCGGCACTTCGAGGTGCACGGGGCCCGGTCGCCCCGACCACATCTCGCGAAACGCCATGCTCACGATCTCGGGCAGCCGCCCGCGCTCCAGCACCGGCGCGCCCCACTTCACGTTGGGCCGGAACACGTCGAGCTGGTCCTGGCCCTGGAACGTCGACGGCGGCGACGGATAGACGATGCCGAGCCGGTGCTGCGCGGTGACCACCAGCACCGGGACGCCCTCGTGCCGCGCGGTGATCACGCCCGGCAGAAGGTTCGCCGAGCCGGGTCCCGGATTGCCGAGCACGGCCGAGACCTCGCCGCGGGTCTTGTACACGCCCTCGGCCATGTGCACGCCCGCGGCCTCGTGGCGGACCGGCACGAAGCGGATTCCGTTCGGCTCGAGCGCCGCGAGCAGCGGGTCGAGCTCGGGGCAGGGCAGCCCGAACACGAAGCGCACGCCCTCGTTCGCCAGACACCGCGCCAGAAGAGCGCCACCCATCGCGTTCGCCACGTCGATTCCTCCCTCGCGCGCCGCGCGCAAGCGGCAAACTAACATTCCGGCTTGGAAAGGCGCGGCTCGCGCGCGAACATGCCGGAACGAGGAGGAAACCATGGCGAGCGAGCCCGCGAAGTCTCCAGCCGGGCGCGGCGCGCCGCCGCCGCGCTGGATCCTGAAGACCGTGACGCGCCTGCACGTGCTCCTGCACCGATCGAGCGGCGGCCGTCTGTTCAACACGCTCTCGGGCGACGACGTCTGCTTCGTCACCATGAAGGGCGCGAAGAGCGGGCGCATCCTCACCATCCCGCTCATGTACGTGCCGCATCGCGACGGCGTGCTTCTGGTCGCGTCGCAGGGCGGCGCGCCGAAGAACCCGGTCTGGTACGGGAATCTGGTGAAGCACCCCGAGATCGAAGTGAGTCATCGCGGCCGGCGCATGAAGCTCCGCGCGCGCCTGGCGCGGCCCGATGAGAAGCCCGCGCTCTGGCCGATCTGCGACGCGCACTACGCGCCGTACGCCGAGTACCGCGCGCGCACCGAGCGCGAGATCCCGATCTTCGTCTGCGAACCGGCGGCCTGAAGCGGGAAGTCTTGGAGATCCGCCGCTTCGCCGAGACCGACTCCGATGCGGTGATCGCGCTCTGGCAGCGCTGCGGCCTGCTGCGTCCCTGGAACGATCCGCGCAAGGACATTGCGCGAAAGCTCCGCGTGCAGCCGGAGCTGTTCCTGGTCGGCGTCGTCGACGGTCGCGTCGTCGCGAGCGTGATGGCCGGCTACGAGGGCCACCGCGGCTGGATCAACTATCTCGCGGTCGACCCCGGGCTCCGACGCGGCGGGCTGGGCCGGGCGATGATGGCTGCGGCCGAGAAGGGCCTCGCCGAGCTCGGCTGCCCGAAGGTGAACCTGCAGATCCGGCGCGGCAACGAGGATGTGGTGGCCTTCTACGACCGGCTCGGCTACGTCGAGGACGACGTCGTCAGCATGGGCAAGCGCCTCGAATCCGACGAGCCGTGAGAACCACGAGAATCTGGAGGGCACGTTGATCACGCTCTACGACAACCCGTTCAGCCCGTTCGCGCGGAAGGTGCGGATGGCGCTTCAGCAGAAGGGCGTCGAGTACGAGTCGGTCGACGCGCTGGCGGTGGGCGAACACGAGCGGCTGCTGCGCGTGAACCCGCGCGCCGAGGTTCCCGTGCTCGTCGACGGCGAGACGGTGGTGGTGAACTCGTCCGAGATCGCGGCGTACCTGGAGGATCGCTTTCCGACTCCGCCGCTCCTGCCGGCGTCGCCCGCGCTGCGCGCGAAGGCGCGGACCTGGCAGCGGATCGCCGACACCGAGCTCGACTCGATCATCCACGACGTCTCGCTCTGGGCCTGGCCGACGCACCGGCGCGCCGACGCTCCGCCGTCCGGACTTCTCGACGCGGGGCGCAGCGATCTCACGTCGATCCTGGCGCGGCTCGAGAGCGCGCTCGGCGACGCGGGCTTCGTGTGCGGCGCGCTCTCGATCGCGGACCTGGCGCTGTTCCCGCACGTCTCGTCGCTGCGGCTGCTCGGCGTCGCGCTGGACCCGTTTCCGAAGACTCTGCGCTGGAACCGAGAGATGCGGGCGCTTCCCGTCGTGCGCGCGGATCTCGAGCACCTGAAGCAAAGCCTGGCGGAGAAGTTCGGTTCCGGCGCGTCGCCGTACGAGGCCGAGAAGGTGGTCTGGCGCGGCGACCGGATCGAATGGCTGCTGGCGCGCGGATTCGCCGACTGGTTCCGCGCGGAGCTCGCGTCGGGCCGGGCGATCATCCCCGGCTCCAGCGGAAAGGAAGGCTGAGCGTGGGGCCGTGGCCGATCGAGCGAATCGCCGAGTGGTACGTGCGCCAGCCGTGGATCGTCGGAGCGAGCTATCTGCCGCGAACCGCGGTGAACTGGACGGAGCTCTGGCAGGCGGAGAGCTTCGACCTGCCGACGATCGAGCAGGAGCTCGACTGGGCGCAAGCGATCGGACTGAACGCGATTCGCACGAACCTGCAGTATCTGGTCTGGCGACACGACGCGTCCGGGCTGCGCGCGCGAATCGACCGCTTCCTGGGCGCGGCGTCGCGGCGCGGCCTGCGCACCATGCTGTGTCTCTTCGACGACTGCGCGTTCTCGGGGCGGGAGCCGTACCTGGGCGCGCAGGACGAGCCGATTCCCGGCGTCCACAACAGCGGCGCGGCGGCGAGCCCGGGGCGCGAGGTCGTGCGCGATCGCTCGCGCTGGCCGGACCTCGAGCGCTACACGCGCGACGTCGTCGCGCACTTTCGCGACGACGCGCGCGTGCTGGCGTGGGATCTGTACAACGAGCCCGGAAACGAGGCGGTCTTCACGCGCAGGGTCGGGCCGGATCCGCGCGGCGCGCTCGCGCCGCGAAGCGTCGCGCTCGCCGAGGCGTGCTTCGGCTGGGCCCGCGTCGAGCGGCCCGAGCAGCCGCTCAGCAGCGGCGTGTGGAGCCGGGACTGGCCCACGACCGAGGCGCGGCTGCTCGAGCTCTCCGACTTCGTGAGCTTCCACAACTATTTCTCGCTCGAGCCGCTCGCCCGCCAGGTGGCGCAGCTTCGCAGTCTCGGGCGGCCGCTGATGTGCACCGAGTGGCTGGCGCGAAGTCTGGGGTCAGTGCCCGAGACACACCTGCCGTATTTCGCGGCGGAGCGGATCGGCTGCTTCCACTGGGGCCTCGTGAACGGCCGCACGCAGACGCATCTGCCCTGGCCGATCCTCGACGGACCGGCTGCGAAGTCGCGCTGGCACCACGATCTGCTCCACGCGGACGGCACGCCGTACGACGAGAAGGAGATCGCGCTCTTCTCGCACTGGTGTCGCACGGAGGCGCGTTCCAGCGGCTGAACGACGGCTAGGAGCCTGACCCAAGACTCTCTCGCGCGCCCC
>VGRW01000118.1 GCA_016875225.1 Deltaproteobacteria bacterium | reverse complement strand
CCCCGCGGTCTGACCTTCGACCAGCGGCTGCTCGCGGATCTCGACGATCTCGGAGACGCTGGGGTGGACGTGCAGAGTCACGTCGCCGTTCTCCGCGATCTGGGGCGTCACGTCGAGCGTCACGCCGACGGGAGTGATGCTCGGCGTGAAGGTCGTGACGGCGGACTGCCCCACGTTGGCGATCACCGAGACCTCCGTCTCGGCGATGAAGTAGACCTCGTTGCGCACCACCCTGACGATCGCCTTGTGGTTGTTGAGCGTCGCGATCCGCGGCGTCGAGACGACCCGCACGTCGGTCTGCAACGCCAGAGCGGCCAGCGTCACGCCGACCGTGTCGGTGGCGATGCCGAAGCTGAAGCCTCCGCTGGTCAGGACCGGCGCCAGGTCCGAGCTCGCGATCGCGTTGTCTCGCGCGAGTCCGCCGGTGATCGCCCGGACGATGGTCCCGATCGGGTGCTGTCCGTCTGCCGAGTCGAGATCGGGCGAGATCTCGACATCCAGGCCCAGATCGAGGTCGTCGCCGAGCGTGACCTCGACGATCTTCGTGTCGATCAGGACCTGACGGCCCAGGCTGCGTGTGATGAGCGCGAGATGGCGATCGACCTCTTCGAGCGTGGCCTCCGGCGCGGTCACGACCAGGAGGCCCGCCTGACGCGAGACCAGAACGCTGCTGGAGCTCGTCGCGGGAGCGGAGTCGACCGCGGCCGGATCCGCCTCGACCGTCGTCGGGACGTCACCGTCCACGAGGTGGCGCACGCCGCGCTCGACCTCGCTCCAGAAGTCCAGCGCGAGCTCGGTCGAGATCCCGGACGTGCTGGTGTCCTGCGACTGGCTGCCGCCGCCGCCCGAGTCGCCCCCCGACGAGGAATCGGAGCTGGAGATCGACTGCGCCACCGCGCCGCTGATGCTGAACGTGGAGGCTCCGACCTGCCGCGTGCTGGGGTAGTCGATCTGCCAGGTCCGGGTGACGCGATCGCCGCTCAGCACCCGGACCGTGCGGCCCTCGATCCGATACTGATAGCCGCGCGCGACCACGAGTTGCTGGAGCAGGTCGAGGAGCGACACGTTCTTCAGATCGGCATCGACGGTTCCGCGAACGCCGGGCTCGACGATCACGTTGATGGGAAGGTCGTGCGCGAGTCCGAGCAGCACGCCGACCAGATCCGCGTTCTGCACCGTGAGCGTGTAGCGGCCCTCGGACATCAGACGCACGATCGGATCGCGCGGGCGCTCGTCCGGCAGCGAGAGCATCCTCGGAGCCGGCGGCGCAGCGGCGTCAGCGGGAATCACGGCGTCGGCACTCGCGTCACCGGTCGGTGTCGGCGAAGGCGTGGACGCGCAGCCTAGGCCCAGAGCGGTCAAGCCGGCCAGGCAGAGGGGCAGGGCTCTCATCGTGGCATCTCCTCCTCGGAACCGTCGCGTTCGGACTCGTCGAGCCAGAGCGAGAACCGGCGTCCGTCGCGCTCGAGCACGACGCGTGCGGGCTCGATTCGCGCGACGACGAAGCCGTCGTACAGCTCGCCCTCGCTCCTGGCGTGGCTGCCGAGCCAGGCGACGCGCCGGCCGTCTCCGATCAGCAGGCCGGCCAGCGCGGGAATCCCGAGTCCTTCACGGCTGCCCTCGCGGGTGGGCAGGAACGGCGAACGAAGCGCGTCGAAGCTCTCGAGCAGAGACGCCAGCGCGGAGACGGCGAGCGCTGGCGGAGGCGGCAATTGCGCCTCGCTCGGATCCTGGCCGGCGGGCCCGCTCCCGTCCGACGCGCTCTCGTCATCGCTGGCCGCGACCGGCGTTCCGCCCCAGCCGCTGGAGAAGAACAGCCAGTTCTCGATGCCGATCGCGATCGTGGCGACGATCAGGAGCGTGGCGACGATTCGGCGCTTCATCTCGCGATCTCCCGGCTCCAGCAGGTGAGCGTGAGTTCGGAGCGGATCGCATCGCCGTCGCGCACCAGCCGCGCCGAATCGATCTGGATCGCGCGGCCCGTGGCGGCCAGCGCGTCGAACGCGTCTCGAAGCGCCTCGAAGTCGGCTCGCATCGCGACGTGGACGGAATTCGGGGTGAGCTCGAGCCCGCTGCTGCCGTCGAGCGCGGAGACGAGAAGGGGCGGGCGAACGCCGCCGTCTCCTTCGCGGGGGACCACGCGCACCCGGACGTCGCTCGCGCCTGCGGCCGCGAGCAGCGCCTCGAGATCGTGCCCGAGCTGCGCGCTCGGATCCGGTCCCAGCCAAGCCGCGTCGGATTCGAGCTCAACGAGCGCGGCGGCGATGCGTTGCCGCTCGCCCTCCTCGACGGGCGCGAGCGCGCGCTTGCGCTCTTCGAGGCGCGAGATCTCCTCGCTCTGCCGCTCTCGGGCCTCGATCGCCCGGCGCGCAAAGCCGCGGATCGGCCCGGCCGCGACGACCAGGGCGAGAAGCGGCAGGGCGACGATCGCGGCCAGAAGCCCGACATTCGTCCCGTCGAGAATGCCGGGGCGCCTACTCGTCATCGGGGTCTCCGGCCTCGACCGCGGCGACCCAGGCCGTGATCCGGAAGCGCGAATCGGCTCCGCTCGGCGCGGACTCGTCGATCGCGAGCCCGGTGACACGGAAGAGCGACAGCGCCGCCAGGCGCGCTCGCAGCCGCTCCGCGGCCTCGGCCGCCTCGGCCTCGCGCAGGCCCTCGGCGTCGAGCCAGATCTGCATGCCCCAGCCGTCCGCCTCGCGCGCGATCTCCAGCCGCTCCACGAACAGGTGCTCGGGCATCAGCCCGCCGAGCACGACGAGCAGCGCCGACCAGGGCGGCTCCGGCCGGGCGAGGGTCGCCGCGGCGTCGAGCACTCGCTGCGCTCGCTCCCGCTCCCCCGAGAGTCGCGAGAGGGACTCCCGCTCGCCGTCCCAGCGCCGCGCCTCGGCCGCGACGCGCTCCGCTGCCGCGGAGAGCAGAGCCGCGCCCCAGAGCGGGTAGGCGACCGAGAGCAGCGCGAGCAGACACGACGCGATCGCGAGGCCGACGAGCCGGCGCCGCGCGACGGCGCGGCGTCTCGGAACCGCGCTCTCCACTGGCAGGAGCGAGGCCTCGGCGCTCGATCCGCCGAGCGCGAGCGCCCCCAGCGCCACGGCCGCGGCGGGATTCGGTGCCGCTCGCAGCGCCGCGAGCGGCGCGCTGCCCAGCCGCATGAGCTCACGGCTCTGGTTCGCGACGAGCGCGTGCGCCAGCGAGTCGAGCCCGACCAGGGGCCCGCAGACGCAGATGCGTGTAACCTTGCCCAGCGCCAGGTGCCGCTCGACGTAGGTGAACGTGCGCTCGAGCTCGACGGTGACGTGCTCGACGAACTGATGCTCGGCTTCCTGCCAGGCGACCGCGTCCGCGGGCGCGTCGTCGATCGCGGCGCCGAATCCGAGCTTGAGCGGGATCTGGCGGTCGAAGCGCCAGCCCTCGGCATCGGCCACGACGCAATGACTCCACTCCTCCTCGATCCAGAGGATCGCGGTCAGCCCCGCCTCCGCGGGTGGAGGCAGCAGCCGCGCGAGTCCCCCGAGCGCGAGGCCGAGCGGGAGCAGGCGCGCCGCACGGATCCCTCGGGAAGCGAGCTCTGCGTCGACCTCCGCGCAGACGTCCTTGGGTCCCGAGACCAGCCAGAGCACGCTGCCCGCGGCGCTGTTTCGGATCAGGCCCGACACGTGCAGCGCTTCGCGATCCTCGCCCTGCAGGTCCTCGCTGCGCCGCGCCTCGATCCGCCGCGCCTCGCGGGCTCGGACGCCGGGAAGGTCGAGCCGCGAGATCCGGATCTCGGGCACGTGGACGACCACCTCGACGCGGCCGCGCGCCTGCTCCGCGCCGGAGCCCGGGCCGACTCCGGAGTCGAGCGCGAATCCCGAGCCGGGAAGGTCCGAGGCGCGCGCCCACGCGAAATCGCCCCCGATCGGGTGCAGCACGGTGCGGACCGGCAGGCGCGCGAGCAGGCTCGAGATCGCTCGCCCCGAAGTCACGGCTGCACCAGCGTGACGGTCGCGGCGTTGTTTCCGGAGCGGATCGCGAGCACCGAGGTCGCCGACGCGCCGGCCCAGCTTCCGACGCCGCTCACGACCAGCGCGTGCACGCCGAGCGGAACCGAGGCGCGGCTGAACGGCCCGACGCCGGAGAGCGCCGCGCTCGAGATGGCGCCGTTCGAGGTGATCGCGAGCTGCGCGCTCGCCTCGGCCGCGCCGAGCGCGACGGTCGTGGCGGGATTCGTGTTCGGAATGCCGAGCACCGTGACCACGAGCGCTCCGCTGGTCGGCGGCGCGGTCGCGGGGTAGATCAGGTCGTCCGCGGTGCCGAAGAGGTGGTCCTCTCCGGCGCTCGTCACGCGCGCGGTGCCCGCGGTGTACGCGAGCGCGACGCCCCACGCGTCCTGCGAAAGGTCCGCGAGCGGCTGCGTCTGCTGCACGTACGGGCCGCTCCAGCCCGCGCCGTAGCCGAAGGCGGTGATTGCGAACGCCGGCTGCGCGCCCTGGACCAGAAGATCGCCGAGCGCGGGCGGAAGATTGCCCATGTCGCCCAGGTAGCCGAAGCGGCCTTCGGCCGGGTCGCCGATCATCCCGTCGACGAGCCGCTGCAGGCGCTCGGTCGTCTCCTCCCGGCGCGCGGCCGTCATGTTTCGCACCACGAGCGGCGCGGTCGCGCCAGCGAGGATCGCCAGGATCGCGACCGCGACCAGGATCTCGATCAGCGAGAACCCCGCTTCGCAGCGCTCAGCCCGCATTGAGATTCCCCATCGCCTCGTAGAGCGGCGCGAAGAAGGAGAGGATGATCGTCAGCAGGACCGCGCCGAGCGCGACGATCACGGCGGTGTTGAAGAGCGCGATCGAGCGCTCGATCACGGCCGGCACCTCGCGGTCGTAGAAGTACGCCGCGCGCTCTAGCGCCGCGTCGATGTCGCCGGTCGCCTCGCCGACGCCGAGCATGCGCAGCACCATCGGCGGCACCACGCCCGGCGCGCGCAGCGCGTCGACGAGTCCGGAGCCGCGCGTGACCTTCTCCCGCGCGCTCTGGACCACGTCGCGGATCAGGCGGTTCTGCACGATCTCGGCGGTGATCTCGAGCGCGTCCAGGATCGGAAGGCCGGCGGCGTAGAGCAGCCCCAGGTTGTGGCAGAGTCGGGACATGTCGAGGCCGACCGCGAGCGTTCGCGCGAGCGGGATGCGAAGCGCGGCGCGGTCGCGCGCGCGCCTTCCGTGCTCGGAGCGCTGCCAGACGACCAGGCCCGCGCCGGCGACCGCGCCGAAGCCGAGCAGGATCGGCCACCAGGCGAAGACCGCCTGTTGCGTCCAGACGATCGCGCGAAGCGGCAGGGGGATCGCGACGCGAAGCTCGAGGAAGATGCCGACGAAGCGCGGCAGCACGAAGAGCGCGAGCAGAGCGCAGAGCCCGAAGAGCCCCGCGCCGACGACGACCGGATACACCATCGCGGAGCGCACCTGACGGCGGAGGTCCTCGCGCCACTCGAGGTAGGCGACCAGGTTGCGCAGCACGACATCGAGCTTGCCGGTCTTCTCGCCGGCGCGGACCACGGCGAGCATCAGCGGCGAGAACAGCTTCGGCAGCTGCGCGAGGGATTCGGAGAGCGTGGATCCGGTCTCGACGCGCCGCGCGATCTCGGCGACCTCGACCGCGAGCGGGTTCGCTTCGTCCTCGTGCAGGTCGTGCAGGCCGCGCGCGATCGGAACCCCGGCTCCGACCAGCACACCGAGGTGGTAGAAGAAGTCGCTGACCACGCGCGCGGGCACGCGCCGCGTGCCGCGAAGCGGTCGCGCCCGGACCAGCACCAGGCCGCGGCCCGCGAGCGTCCGGTCGATCTCGTGATCGTCGCTCGCCACCAGCACGCCCGTGCTGCGCACCCCGGAGGCGTCGACCGCGGAGAAGCTGAAGCGCTGCACGGCTCAGTCCCCCGACGTCACGCGCCCGACTTCCTCGGGAGAGATCTCGCCGCCGCGAGCGCGCCGCAGCGCCGCGTCGCGGAGCGATTCGAAGCCCGCCGCGCGCGCGGTCGCGACGATCTGGTCGCTGTCCGCGTCCGCGCCGATCAGGCGCGCGATCGGCGGGCCGACCTCCAGCACCTCGAACAGCGCGCCGCGCCCGCGCGAGCCCGTGCCCCGGCACGAATCACAGCCCTTCGCGCGGTACAGCGTGTCGGAGGGCGCCAGCCCGAGCGCGTCGACCTCGTGCGCGGTCGGCTCGCAGGCGTAGCGGCAGTCGGGGCAGAGCAGCCGGACCAGCCGCTGCGCCACCACGACGAGCAGGCAGCTCGCGGTCAGGTAGGAGGGCAAGCCGAGGTCGCGAAGCCGCGCGATCGAGCGCACCGCGTCGTTGGTGTGCAGCGTCGAGAGCACCAGGTGGCCGGTGAGCGCGGCGCGGATCGCGATCGAGGCGGTCTCGGCGTCGCGCATCTCGCCGACCAGGATCACGTCCGGATCGTGGCGCAGGATCGAGCGCAAGCCGGTCGGGAACGTGAGGCCGGCGCGCTCGTTGATCTGGCACTGCGTGACCAGCGGCATCTGGTACTCGACCGGATCTTCGAGCGTGATCGTCTTGCGCTCGCTGGTGGAGACCGCGCGCAGCAGCCCGTAGAGCGTGGTCGTCTTGCCGGAGCCCGTCGGACCCGTGACCAGGATCAGGCCGTTGGGCCGGGCCGCGGCTCGTTCGAGCACGTCGACCTCGTGCTTGGACAGGCCCAGGGACTCGAGCGACCGCTGCGCGCGCGACGGGTCGAGGATCCGCAGCACCACGGACTCGCCGAGCACGGTCGGAAAGGTCGAGACGCGAAGCTCGATCTTCTTGCCGTCGGTCTCGAAGCGGATCTTGCCGTCCTGGGGCAGCCGGGTCTCGGTGATGTCGAGACCCGCCATGACCTTCACTCGCGCGACCACCGCCGCCATCAGAGCGGCGGGCAGGGTCGCCCCGCGGCGCAGCTCTCCGTTCACGCGCAGCCGCACGCGGAGCACTTTCTCGTCGGGCTCCATGTGCACGTCGGTGGCCTCCTCGCCGATCGCCGAGGACAGCAGCCGCTCGACCAGCGCGATCACGCCCGCCTCGCTCGCGGTCTCGCCGCCGACCGAGCGCGACGCCTCTTCGATCGCGGCCTCGAGCTCCTCGTCGATTCCGCTGCGGTAGAACGAGGCGATCGCGCGGCGGATCCGCCCGCGCGGCGCCGAGACCGCGCGCACGAAGAGCCCCGACGCGCGCTGCACGCGGTCGATCGCGATGATGTCGGTCGGGTTCGCCATCGCCAGCACGAGCGCCGACTGCTCGACGCGGAGCGGCAGCACGTCGCACTCGGTCGCGAGCTTCTGCGGGACCAGCTCGAGCACCTCGGCCGAAGGGTGCTCGCGGGGCAAGTCGACGTGCTCGATCCCGCTCTGGGCCGCGAGAGAGCGCGCGATCGAGTCCTCGCTCACCAGGCCGAGCGACGTAAGGATCGTTCCGAGCTTGCCGCCGACCCTGCGCTGCTCGGCGAGCGCGAGCTCGAGCTGCTCGGGCGTGATCGCCCCGTCCTGGATCAGCAGCTGGCCGAGCTTCGAAGACACGGTTCCCCTCGCAGATGCCCTCGGTGGCCACCTAAAACCGGCCAGTGAGGGCGGGCTGAAAACCGGCCAGTCGAAGGGAGCGCGTCCGGGACGTTGACAGCGCGGGGCCCGATCGGGTCCACCGCGCGGATGAGCAACGTCTTGGCGAAAGAGAAGCGAG
>VGRW01000117.1 GCA_016875225.1 Deltaproteobacteria bacterium | reverse complement strand
GTGGCGAACTGGCTGAAGTCCTGGAGCAGATTCGCCGGGATCGCCTGCTGCATGCGCTTGGCCGATTTCATCGACTCGTGGATGCGCAGCAGCCGGCGCGCGGGATCCTTCTCGTTCGTCGCCAGATCCGCGAGCACGCTCGAGACGCGGTTGCCGTAGCTCGACTTCTCGCCCGACGAGCGCACCGAGACGGGCACCATCGCGATCAGCGGATCCTCGGGCAGCGCGTCCCGCCGCTCCAGGTAGCGGCGCAGCGCGCCCGAGCTCGCCGCCATGACGACATCGTTCAGTGTCGTGCCGAAGACGCTCTTCACCCGCTTGGCGTCGGCGAGCGGGATCGAGCAGAACGACCAGCGGCGGTGCGGCGTGATCGAGCGGTTGAACGGCGTCTTCGGCGCGCGCGTCTGCGGTATCAGCGGGGCGTCGACCTGATCGCCGCCGCGCCGGAACAGCCCGCCGACCAGCGGCAGGCGGTCGAGGCCGATCGCGTCGCGCGCCAGCGGCCCGATCTCCGGGCTCTGCGCGAGGCTTCGCGCGGCGCGCGCCGCGAAGCGCAGCGCGCGCCCGGGACGCAGAACCGCGGCGCCGACCCCGCGCCGCAGCATGTCGAGCTCTCCGGGGATCTCGTCCGGCGTCCATGCCTGCTCCGGCGGCGCTACGGCACTTCCGGTCGGCGACGCGTCGAGGAGCGTCGAGGTCAGCTCGGCGCCCGAGACGCCGTCGATCGTGCAGTGGTGGATCTTGATGTACAGCGCGACGAGCCCGTTCTGGAGCCCCTCGATCACGTAGACCTCCCAGAGCGGGCGCTCGCGGTCCATCGGCCGGCCGTGGATGCGCGAGACGAGCTCCGAGAGCTGCAGGTTCGAGCCCGGGGGCGGCACCGCAATGTGGCGCAGGTGGAAGTCGAGGTCGAAGTTCGGGTCTTCGATCCAGTAGGGGTGGTCGAGCCCGAGCGGAACCTGCACGAGCCGGCGGCGGAACGGCGCGAGCAGGTGCATGCGCTGCGCGATCGAGCGGCGGATCACGTCGTAGAGCGAGCCGCCCGGCGCGCTCGACGGATCGTAGAGCGTGACCGATCCGATGTGACCGAGCTGGCCGCCGGTCTCCATGTAGAGGAAGCTCGCGTCGAGGCCGGTCAGCTGCTGCATGGCGTCTCCCTGGCTACGCGGTCCGGTGTTGCGCGACGAACTCGTCGACGATGCGGTTGAAGCGCGAGGCGTGCTCGAAGTACGGCGAGTGCCCCGATCCCGCGAAGTCGACCACGCGACAGCCGGGAATCCGGGCGGCGGCGTCCTTCAGCGCCGTCGGCGGGAAGAGCTGGTCGTGCTCGCCCGAGATCAAGAGCGTCGGCACCGAGAAGCGCGCGAGCTCCGCTGGCTCGACGCGCGCCTCCGCGAGCGTCGCGAGCGCCCCGGGCGGAAGAACGGGGTTGAGCGAGGCGATCTGGTCGTACAGGTGCGTGAGCTCGGGCTCGCGCGCGGGAAAATCGGGCGCGAGCGCGGGCGCCGCGCGCACGCCCTCGCTCGCGGCGAGCCTGCCGATGCGCGCGAACGCCTCGAGCACCGCGGGCGTGAACACGCCGGCGGGCGTCCCCGAGAGCACCAGGCACGAAACCCGCTCCGGGCGCGACAGCGCGGCGCGCAGACCCGTCCAGCCGCCCATCGATTGGCAGACCAGCGCGGCGCGCTCGACGCCGGCGTGATCGAGGATCGCGAAGAGATCCGCTGCGAACTCCCGAGCGTGGAAATGGCCGGGCTCGCAGAGCGAGCGGCCGAAGCCGCGGTGATCGAAGCTGAGCACGCGGCGCGACCTCGCGAAGTGCGGGATCTGCTGCCACCAGATCAGCGTGTTGCCGCCGGCTCCGTGCGCGAAGACGATCGGCTCGCCCTCTCCGTGGGATTCGTAGTAGAGGCTCGTGTGCGGGCGCTGGACGAAGGGCATCGCGTCGCTCCGGCTGGGGAACTGCGGCGATGATACGCCGATGCCGTCCGGCTAGCGCAGGTCGACTTCGAGCACGATCGGCAGGAACTCGCCGGGCCGGATCGCGAGCCGCGTCTCCTGTCGCTCGGCGTGGCTCTCGAACACGACCACGAAGCCGACCGCGCCTTTCACCTCGGAGCAGACCTCGGGCGGAAAGTCGACGCCGACCCGGTAGCGCCCGGGCGCGGCCGCGGCGAACTCGATCGTCTCGATGCGCGGAGGCGGCTCGCCGCAGCGCACGTCGCGCTCCAGCCGGCCGCCGCTTCGCGACGGCGAGTTCGCGAAGTAGACCGTCTCCTGTCGCGGGTCGGTGACGTACAGATCGAGATCGGCCGCTTCGCCGAAGACGAGCCGCACGCGGACCTCGCCCGGTTTCGGCGGAGGCACAGCGACCGCGGCGAGCTGCGCGGCCAGCGCGTTGGCTTCCGCGGCGCGCGCCTCGCGCTCGGCCTGCGATGGACCGCCACTGCCGGCGCAGGCCGAGAGCGAGATCGCTCCGAGCAGCGCGAGAAGCCGACGTGTAAGCTTCGAGACCATGAGACTCACCCTCGCGCTCGCGATTCTAGCCTGCACCGCTGCGGCAACGGCGTCGGGACAGGGCGTCTTCGGCGGCCGCGTCGCGGACGCGCACGGCGCGCCGGTCGCAGGCGCGCTGGTCTCGTTCACGCACGGCGATCCCCCGCACACGCTCACCGTCTACAGCGGCGCCGACGGCCGCTACCGCACGCCGGCGACCTCCGGAGCGGGGCCCTGGTCGCTGCGCGTGCGACGGATCGGCTGGAAGGATCTGGAGCGGACGGGCCTCGAGCCGCGCACGTCCGGAGCGGCGCTCGATCTCGTGCTCGAGCGCGAGCGCGACCCGGCGTCGGTCGCGGGCCAGCTTCCCGCGAACCGCTGGTACGCGCTCCTGCTCGCGAAGCTCGACGACCCCGGCCAGCGCGAGGAGCTGGTGCGCCAGTGCACGTACTGCCACCAGCAGGGAAACTGGGCCACGCGGATGCTGCGACCCGACGAGCAGTGGGAGAAGGTGCTCTCGCTGATGGCGCGAATGGGAGCGGGCCTCTCGCCCGAGCTGCGCGCGCAGGTGCCGCAGCTCTTCACGGCCGCGTACGACCCGAAGACGGCGGTCGCGGCGCTGACCGCGAACATGGACTCGCCCGAGTTCGCGCCGCCGCCCGCGAGCGAGGTCGGCTCGGCCGCGGTCGAGGAGTGGGTGCTCGGCGGACCCGCCTCGATGCAGCACGATCTCGCGGTCCACCCCGACGGAAGCATCTACTCGGTCGACATGACCCAGGACAAGCTCTTCCGGCTCGACCCGTCCGTGCCTGGCGGCAAGCGCGAGAGCTTCGACGTGCCGCAGGGCGACCTTCCGCTCGGCGGGGTGTTCGGCGGCTCCGGCTCGCCGGCGCCGCCCAACACCAACGCGCACGTCGGCCCGCATTCCCTGCAGGTCGCTCCCGACGGCGCGATCTGGATCACGCTCGCGCTCGGCAACCAGCTCGCGCGCTTCGACCCGGCGACGCGCGGCTGGTCGATCCACCCTCTCGACGAGGGCTACTACCCGCACACGCTGCGCTTCGACGCGAAGGGGCGCGTCTGGTACAGCGTCGCCGCGTCGAACCACATCGGTGTATACGACCCGCGCGACGGCTCGCACCGCTGGATCCGGCTGCCCGCGCCGACCTGGGGACAGGAGTTCTCCTCGCGCGCGCTGCCGTTCTTCCTCTGGCTCGGCCGCAACTTCGATCTCTCGGACACGAGCGGCGGCGAGGGCATGAGCGCGCCGGTTCCGTACGGCGTGGACGTCGCTCCCGACGGCGGCATCTGGTTCAGCCAGCTGAACGCCCACCGGATCGGGCGAATCGACCCGGAAACGCTCGAGGTCGAGATCGTCGACACGCCCTTCACCGCGCCGCGCAGGCTGCGCTTCGACGGGCACGGCAAGCTCTGGATTCCCGGCTTCTCGTCGGGGCTGCTGGCGCGCTTCGACCCGCAGACGCGGAAGTTCGAGACCTGGGAGATCCCGATCGAGCCGCGCGGAAGCGAGACTCCGTACGCGCTGAACGTCGACCGGGAGCGCGATCTGGTCTGGATCTGCGGCACGAACAGCGACACGCTGCTGCGCTTCGATCCGCGCACCGAGAGCTTCACGGTCTATCCGCTGCCGACGCGGGTCACCTACACCCGCGAGCTCGACTTCGACCGCGAGGGCCGCGTCTGGACCTCGAACTCGAACATGCCGGCGTGGCAGATCGAGGGGCAGATGCCGCGCGTGCTGCGGCTGGATCCGTCGGCGCTGCCGGCCGCGGAGGCGCGGACCGCCGCCGCGCGCTAGCCGGCCGCGGCTCAGCCCATCTCCTGCACGGCCGCGACCACGCGCTCGGGGCCGGGCAGGAACGCGTCCTCGAGCACGGGGCTGAACGGCACCGGCGCGTGCGGCGCGCTGACCCGCTTCACCGGCGCGCGCAGGTAGTCGAAGCCGCGGTCGACGCAGAGCGCAGCAATGTCGGAGGCGATCCCGCAGCGCGGCGGCGCCTCGTCGATCACGACCAGCCGCCCGGTTCGCGCCAGCGCCTCGAGAATCCCGTCCTCGTCCAGAGGCGCAAGCGAGCGCAGGTCGAGCACCAGGGCGCTGGTGCCGTTCGCGGCGAGGATTCCGGCGGCGTCGAGCGCGGTCTGTACGGTTCGTCCGACACCGACGAGCGTCACGTCCGTTCCGTCGCGCACGACGTTCGCCTTGCCGAGCGGCACCACGTAGTCGCCCTCGGGCACCTCGCAGGCCGAGAACAGCAGCGACTTCGGCTCGCAGAACACCACCGGATCGTCGTCGCGAATCGCCGCCAGCAGCAGCCCCTTGGCGTCGTAGGCGTTCGAGGGGCAGACCGTCTTCAGTCCCGGTATGGCGGTCGTGATCGCGTACAGCGTCTGCGAGTGCTGCGCGGCGGCGCGCAGCCCCGCGCCGACCAGCGTGCGCACCGTGAGCGGAACCCTCGCCTTTCCGCCGAGCATGTAGCGAAGCTTCGCCGCCTGGTTCAGCAGCGGGTCGAGCGAGACGCCGATGAAATCCATGAACATCAGCTCGACGATCGGGCGCATCCCCGTCGCCGCGCAGCCGACCGCGGCGGAGAGAAAGCCCATCTCGCTGATCGGCGTGTCGAGCACGCGTTCGGGGCCGAAGCGCTTCAGCAGCCCCTTCGTCGCGCCCATGATTCCGCCCCAGGCCTCCTCGATGCCCTGGTCCGCGCGGCCGCCGCCGCCGGCGACGTCCTCGCCGAGCAGGATCACGTCCGGGTCGCTGGCCATGGCGATGTGCATCGCCTCGTTGATCGCGAGAAGCATCGGCAGGCTGCGTCCCATCGCTCAGCGCTCCCTCACGTAGACGTCCGTGGTGACCTGGTCCAGCGTCGGGAACGGGCTCGCCTCCGCGAAGGCCACCGACTCCTCGAGCAGGCGAGCGACGTCGCCGTCCACCGCGCGAAGGCTCTCCGCGTCGACCAGCCCCGCCTCGCGAACGTGGCCCTCGAAGAGCTCGAGCGGGTCGCGGCGCTGCTTCCAGCTCTCCATCTCCTGCTTCGAGCGGTACGCCATGTTGTCACCGACGTAGTGACCCATGAAGCGGTAGGTCTTGCACTCGAGCAGCGTCGGGCCGTGACCCGCGCGCGCCCTCGCGATCGCGAGCCCTGCCTTCTCGTACACGTCGAAGAAGTCCATGCCGTCGGCGATCACCGCGTTCATCGCGTACCCGCGCGCGCGCTCGGCGATGTCGACCACCGAGGTCACGAACTCCATCGGGGTCGCCTCGCCGTAGCCGTTGTTCTCGCAGACGAAGATCACCGGGAGCTTCCAGATCGCCGCAAGATTCATCGCCTCGTGGAACTGGCCCTGGTTGCTCGCGCCGTCGCCGAAGAACGCGATCGAGACGCCGCCGGTCTTGCGCAGCTTCGCCGTGAGTCCCGCGCCCACCGCGAGCCCGAGCCCGCCGCCGACGATGCCGTTCGCGCCGAGCATGCCGCGGTCGAGATCCGCGATGTGCATCGAGCCGCCCTTCCCCTTGCAGGTGCCGGTCGAGCGGCCGAACAGCTCCGCCATCATGCCGCGGACGTCCACGCCCTTCGCGATGCAGTGACCGTGGCCGCGGTGCGTGGACGAGACGATGTCGCGATCGCCCAGATGCGAGCAGACGCCGACCGCCACCGCCTCTTCACCCGCGTACAGGTGGAGGAACCCGGCCAGGCGCCCCGCGCCGACCAGCTCGACGAGCTTCTCCTCGAAGCCGCGGATCGTCCGCATCTGGCGATAGACGTGCACGAGTTCTTCGCGACCGAGATTCATGCCTGATCCTCCGAGCCCGCTTCTGGCATTGTACGGGTCGAGGAGTGCGAATGCCGCACGCGGTCGCGATGCCGAAGCTCGGAATGACGATGCGCGAAGGGACGGTGCTGGAGTACCGCGTGCGTCCGGGCGACCGCGTCGCGAAGGGACAGATCATCCTGCGGATCGAGTCGGAGAAGACCGAGGTCGAGATCGAGGCTCCGGCGAGCGGAGTGATTCGCCACCTGTACGTCGAGCCGGACGCGCTCGTTCCCTGCGGCACGTTCCTCGCGGCGATCACCGAGAGCGGCGACGAGGCCTTCGACCCGGAGGCGTTCCGCAGCCAGAACGAGCGCGCCGAGACGCGACCCGCCGCGGGCGCACGGCCTCCGGGCGCGGCCGCGCCGGCGCCGAGCGCGGGCGGTTCCTCGGGCGCGCTGCCGCGGCCGGCCGAGCGACCCGTGGTTCCCGCCGCCAGGAAGCGCGCGCGCGATCTCTGCATCGATCTCGACCGCGTGTCCGGCAGCGGGCCGAACGGTCGCGTCACGGTCGAGGACGTCGAGGCGTTCGCGGCTCAGATCGGCGAGCGCGTCCTCGTCGCGCCGGGAATCCGGCTCGAGGTTCCGAGCCAGGGCGCGGGCGAGACGGTGCTGCTGCTGCCCGGCTTCGGCTCGGACGTCTCCGCGTTCGGCCCGCAGATCCCGTGGCTTGCGCAGACCCACCGCGTGCGCGGCGTGAATCCGCGCGGCGTCGGCTTCTCCAGCGCGGCCGAGGCGGAGCGCGACGACGTGGCCAGCGCCGCAGCGGACGCCGCGGCGCTGCTCGAGGCGCCGGCGCACCTGATCGGAGCGAGCCTCGGCGCCGCGGTCGCGCTGGAGCTCGCGCTGTCGCGGCCCGAGCGCGTGCGCTCGCTCGTCCTGATCACGCCGTTCGCGACCGCGACGCCGCGGCTGCTCGCCGTCGTCGACGCCTGGGCGCGCGTCGCCGCGGAGGCGAGCCCGGAGGCGCTCGCTGCGATGCTCCTGCCCTGGCTGTACGGCGGGGATTTCCTCTCCGACACCGCCGCGTGTCGGCGCGCCGCGAAGTCGCTCGCGGAGGCCGCCGCGCGGGTTCCGGCCGCCACGCTCCGGCGCCAGGCCGCGGGCCTGCGCGCCTGGTCGGGGACGCGCGAGGGCGATCTCGGCCGTCTCCGCGCGCGCACGCTGGTGATCGCGGGCGCGGACGATCTGCTCACGCCGGGCGCCGCGGACCTCGCGCGGAGGATTCCCGGCGCCGCGCTCGAGCTCGTCCCGGGCGCGGGGCACGCGGTCGGGATCGAGGCCGCCGAGCGCGTGAGCCGGGCGATCCTGGCGCACCTGCGCGCCGGCTAGGAGCCTGACCCAAGACTCTCTCGCGAGCTAGCATGGCGAGGATGGGTGAGAGAGGCGATTTCAAGGGGTACGAGCAACACCAGGGTTTGTTGCTTCCGGTATATATCAGCGACGCTCTGGATCGTTCGGACGTGACCTTCTTCATCGACGAAG
>VGRW01000116.1 GCA_016875225.1 Deltaproteobacteria bacterium | reverse complement strand
TTCTGATTCTCTCCGATGCAGCGGCCACTCGATCGCCGGCCGATCGAGAGCCGCGCTCCACCGCCGCGGACCGCGAGCGCGCGGCGAGCGCGCTCGGCTCGAGCGGCTACCGCGCGATCTGCCTCGACCACCGCGAGGTCGAGGCCACGCTCGCCGATGCGCGTTGGCTGCGCCGGCGCAGGAACCGGCTGCCGGTGATCGCCGTGGTCGACACGGCCGAGGTCGCACGCGCCTCGGAGCTCTTCGCCTGCGGCGTGCAGGAGATCGTCGTGCGCGACGCATCCACGGACGCGAGCCTGCGCGCGCGCGTCGACGAGCTGTTCCGACGGCGCGAGCCCGCGCCGCCGCTCCAGGCCGCGAGCTCGATCGTCGCGCGCAGCCCGAGCATGCGCGCCTGTCTCGACCTGGTTCGCAAGGCGCAGGCCAGCGACGCGACGGTGCTGCTGCTCGGCGAGACCGGCACGGGCAAAGAGGTGATCGCGCGCGCGCTTCACGAGGGCGGCCGGCGCGCGCGCGGTCCGTTCGTCGCGATCAACTGCGCGGCCTTTCCCGAGACGCTGCTCGAGAGCGAGCTCTTCGGGCACGACCGCGGCGCGTTCACGGGCGCGAGCCGCGCTCGGCCGGGTCACTTCGTGGCGGCGAACTCCGGCACGCTGTTTCTCGACGAGATCGGCGAGACGTCCCTCGGCTTCCAGGTGAAGCTCCTGCGCGCGCTCCAGGAGGGCGTGGTGCGCGCGCTCGGCGCGAGTCGCGAGACACCGGTCGACGTGCGCATCGTCGCCGCCACCAATCGCGATCTCGCCCACGAGGTCGATTGCTCGCGCTTCCGCCGCGACCTCTACTTCCGGCTGAACGTGTTTCCGATCGCTCTCCCGCCGCTCCGCTCGCGCACGGAAGACATCGTCCCGCTGGTGCTGCAGTTCCTGGCTTCGAGCCCCGATGCGGCGGGCCTGCGCCAGGTCGCGGCCGACGCGCGCCGACTGCTCGAGACCTATCCCTGGCCGGGAAACGTGCGCGAGCTCGAGAACGAGGTCGCGCGAATCGTCACGCACGCGGAGGGCGGCAGCGAGATCACCGCGCGGATGCTCTCGCCGCAGCTTCGCGGCGTCGCGCCCGGCCTGCCTCGCGACGTCCAGAGCGAGACGCTCCGCGACGCGGTGGCGCGCTTCGAGTCCTGGTACCTGTCGAGGTCGCTCGAGCGCAACGCGAACCGCAGGCTCGTCACAGCGCGCGAGCTCGGCATCACGCGCGAGTGTCTCTACAAGAAGCTGCGCCGGTACGGGCTCCAGTAGCGCGGGGAGCGTCCGGGCTACCGGCGAACGATCCTGTATGCTGCGGCGCCGATGATTCCTCCTCGCCGCCCTCACGTCGCCGCTTTCGTCTTGAGCTTCGCGCTGGCCCTGGCGGCGCGGGCGGAGCCGGCGGACGCCGTCGCGGTGATCGACCGATTCCACGCGACCCTGCTCGGGGTCATGAAGGACGCGAAGGTGCTCGGCGTCGAGGGTCGGCTCGAGCGCCTCACGCCGGCCATGGACCAGACCTGGGACTTCGCGACCATGAGCCAGCGCTCGCTCGGCCCCGCCTGGGGCAAGCTCGACGCCGAGCAGCGCGAGCGCTTCGCGAAGGTGTTCCGCGGCATGATCCTGCGCACCTACGCGACACGCTTCGACGGCTACACGTCCGAGCGCTTCCAGACGAGCGGCTCGGAGAGCTCGATCGCCGGCACGCAGATCGTGCGCAGCGTGTTGCACGCGCCGAACGAGGACGTGCACCTCGACTACCGCATGCGCCAGACCAGCGAGGGCTGGCGCGTGATCGACGTCTACCTGGGCGGGACCGTCTCGGAGCTGGCGATGAAACGCGCGGAGTACACGTCGGTGCTCGAGCGCGACGGATTCGACGCGCTCGTCTCCGCGCTCGAGCGCAAGATCGCCGACGCGTCGGGGAGCGTGCCCGCCAGCTCCGACTCCCTAGACAAGTAGTACGCGGTGCGCAGCGCGGCGTAGAAGTCGACCGACTGCTCGCGCAGCGCGTCGAGCGCCTGGTCTCGTTCGGAGCGTGCGGAGATTCCGTCGCTGGTTCCCACCACGATCTGCCCGGCGCCGGGAAGCAGATAGGTCTGAGGCTCGAGGAAGAAGTCGATCAGATCGCCGACCGCGTCGCGCCCGGTGCTCGGGCCGAGCACGGGGAGCATCAGGTAGGGGCCGCTCGGCGTCCCATAACGGTGTAGGGTTTCGCCGAAGTCGGAGTGATCCTCGGGCAGGCCGATCGGCGTGGCGACGTCGAAGAGCCCGACCACGCCGGCGGTCGTGTTCACGCCGAAGCGCAGCAGCGTCTCTCCGGCGCTGACCGGGTGCAGCTGCAGCAGGTGGTTCAGGAACGAGATCGGCTCGGCCGCGTTGCGGAACACGCGCCGCACCGCGCGCTCGGCGGGGTCCGGAACGACTGCGCTGTAGCCGCGCGAGACCGGCGCGATCAGGTAGCGGTCGAGCCCCTCGTTGAACGCGAGCGTCGCGCGGTTGGCGGGCTCGATCGGATCGGGGTACTCGGCGACCGCGTCGGCCGCATCGAGCGCGTCGAGCAGCTCCTGGTCCGATGGCACGGGCATGGGATCGGCCCGCACCTGTGTCGAGGCGAGCGCGAGCCAGAAGCCAAGGGCGCACGCGCCCCCCGATCTTCCGAGCCGTCCGGGTTTCACGGTGCGGCGAATATACTGGGCCGCATGAGAAATCGAGCGTTCCTCCGCATATGTCTCTGCCTCGCACTCGCGCCCCTTGAAGTCCGCGCGGGCGAGGCGATCCCCCCGGACAGCCGCGCGCGGGTGCGCGAGATCTACCGCGAGCTCGTCGAGATCGACACCACCCACTCGACCGGAAGCACGACGGTCGCGGCCGAGGCCGTCGCGAAGCGCCTGCGCGAAGCCGGCTTTCCCGCGGAGGACGTCGCGGTTCTCGGGCCCTCGCCGAAGAAGGGGAACCTGGTCGCGCGCCTGCGCGGGAGCGGCGCCGAGAAGCCGCTGCTTCTGCTCGCGCACCTCGACGTGGTCGAGGCCAGGCGCGAGGACTGGAGCGTCGACCCGTTCCGCCTGCTCGAGAAGGACGGCTTCTTCTGGGCGCGCGGATCGCTCGACGACAAGGCGATGGCCGCGATCTTCACCGAGACCATCCTGCGCATGAAGCGCGAGGGCACGCCGCCGCGTCGCGACGTGATCCTCGCGCTCACCGCCGACGAGGAGGGCGGCGACGAGAACGGCGCCGAGTGGCTGCTTCGCGAGCAGCGCGCGCTCGTCGACGCCGGGCTCGTGCTGAACGAGGGCGGCGGCGGCCGGATGCGCGCCGGGAAGTATCTGGTGAACGGCGTGCAGGCGGCGGAGAAGACCTACATGGACTTCGCGCTCGTCGTCACCAACAAGGGCGGGCACAGCTCGCTGCCCGTGAAGGACAACGCGATCTTCCGGCTCGCCCACGGCCTGGTGCGGCTCGAGCGCTTCGAGTTTGCGATCGAGCTGAACGACGTCACGCGCGCCTACCTCGAGCGGGCCGCGCAGGCGGAGTCGCCCCAGATCGCGAGCGACATGCGCGCGGCCGCGAAGCAGCCGCCCGACCCGGAGGCGCTCGCGCGGCTGACCGCGCAGCCGAGCTACAACGCGATCCTGCGCACGACCTGCGTCGCGACGCAGCTCGCGGCCGGGCACGCGCCCAACGCGCTGCCGCAGCGCGCGAGCGCGAACGTGAACTGCAGGATCCTGCCCGGGCACAGCGCAGCCGACGTGCAGAGCGCGCTCGTCGCGGCGCTCGACGACGCCGGGATCACGGTCTCGCTCGCGGAGCGGGAGATCGCCGGGCCACGCGCCGCGATCGACCCGGACTTTCTCGCGACCGTCGAGCGCGTGAGCGCCGAGGTCTTCCCCGGTGTGCCCGTCGTGCCGTCGATGAGCGCGGGGGCGACCGACTCGAAGTACTTCCGGCTCGCCGGAATCCCCGCGTACGGAGTCTCGGGAATCTTCGTCGACGTCGACGACATGCGCGCGCACGGGCGCGACGAGCGCGTCGGCGTGGTGCAGTTCGACCAGGGTCACGAGTTCCTCTGGCGGCTGGTGCAGGCGCTGGCGCGCTGAGCTCAGCGCGCCAGCGATGCGACCGGCTTCGCGCTCCCGTCGGCGCGGAAGAACCCCCAGTGCGCCTCCGTCGGACGCAGATCGCCGGTCTGCGCCGCGACCGACGCGATCTTCCACTCCGCGTCGAAGGCCTCGAAGCGGGTGACCGCGTGCATGCGCGTGGCCGGAAGCAGCTCGTCCAGCCGCGACCAGAACCCGGCCTGCGCGGCTTCGCTGAAGCCCTGCTCGCGCGGGCCGCTCGGAAGGCCGGTCTCCTTCACCAGCACGGGCAGCGAGGTTCGCGCCTCGAGCTCGCGCACGACGTTCACGACGAAGTCGACCGCGGTCGCGGGCGGCGCCGTGCCGAACCACGGCTGATCCAGCGGGTGGACGATCGGAAGCAGGAAGTCCTGCCGCGGAAGCAACCGAGCCCGCGCCGGGTCCAGATGGCTCGAGAACGGCTCGCTGGTGCTGACCGCGACACCCGGCGCTTCGCTTCGCACGCGGGCGAACGCGCGGGCGAGCTGCGCCGCGTCGTAGCGGCCGAAGAACAGGCCCTCGTTGCCGAGCGCGATCGCGAGCACGACCTCGGGCGCCGCGCGCGCGGCGGCGATCGCGAGCTCGAGCTCGCGATCGCTGGTCGGATCCCAGACGCCGAGCACCAGCGCGCGGTAGCCGAGCTCGCGCGCGAGCGGGGCGATCGCATCGAGTCCGTTCGCGCAGGAGTACGTGACCAGGCCGTCGAAGTGACTGCGAAGCAGCGCCAGATCGGCGCGGATCGCCTCCGGTCGGACCGCGCCCGCGCGCGCGTCGGGGTCGAAGCCGCGCGGTGTATAGGCGACGAAGCGAACGCTCGCGAGTGCCTGCTGCACCCGCTCGGCCGGCTCCACAGTCGGCGCGCCGCCCGCGACGAGCAGCCCGAGGGCGACGATCCCTGCGGCGAGAATCCCGATCTGCACGCGGCCTCCCGCGGCTCCCGGCGCCGCTCCGAGGGCTCCCGATGCTAGCCCGCTCGTCGGCCGCGGTCGCGCGCGATAAGCTGGCCCGACGCATGCCGTCCGTCCCGGTCGTCCTTCCGCAGCACCGCTACGCCGTCCACATCGAGCCGAACGCGCTCGATCGCCTGGGCGGCGTGATTCGCGAGGTCGCGCCCGCGTCGAGCGCCGCGCTCTTCGCGGATCCCGCCGTGCGCGGGACGCTGCTGCCGCGAGCCCGCGCGTCGCTCGAGTCGGCCGGCTACGAGGTGATCGAGCACGCGCTCCCCGGTGGTGAGGCGAGCAAGACCCTGGACGGCGTGCGCGCGCTGTACGAGGTGCTTCTGTCGCGCAGATTCGAGCGCCGCTCGCCGATCGTGGCGCTGGGCGGCGGGGTCACCGGAGACATGGTCGGCTTCGCGGCGGCGACCTATCTGCGCGGCGTGCCGTTCGTGCAGTGTCCGACCACGCTGCTCGCGATGGTCGATTCGAGCGTCGGCGGAAAGGTCGGCGTGAACGTGCCGCAGGGGAAGAACCTGATCGGCGCGTTCCACCAGCCGGCGGTCGTGGTCGCCGACATCCTGGCGCTGCGCACGCTGCCCGCGCGCGAGCTGGCGTGCGGTCTCGCGGAGTGCATCAAGCACGCGGTGATCCGCGATCCGTCGCTCTTCGCATGGACGCGCGCGAACCTGCGCGCGCTGCTTGCGCTCGATGCCGACGCGCTCACGGAGCTGGTCGCGAGAAACGTCGGGATCAAGGCGGCGGTCGTGAGCGAGGACGAGCGCGAGACGGGCGTGCGCGCGCACCTGAACTTCGGGCACACCTTCGCGCACGCGATCGAGGCGGTGGTCGGCTACGGCGAGATCCTGCACGGAGAGGCCGTCGCGCTGGGCATGCTCGCCGCGACCACGCTCGCGATCTCGGCCGGGCTCTGCGCCCCGGAGCTGCGCGGCGAGCTCGAGGCCGTCGTCGCGGCCGCCGGACTTCCGGTCCGCGCGCGGCTCCCCGACGACGCGCGCCTGCTCGAGGCGATGGCGCTCGACAAGAAGGTCTCGCGCGCCCGGATCCGCTTCGTGCTGCCCACCCGGCTCGGCGAGGTCCAGCTCCGCGACGATCTCGAGCCGCGCGCGGTGACCGCGGCCTGGGCCTCGATTCGGCTCTAGACCCCGCGCCCTTCAGGGGGGATGATCCGCAGATCGGGCACCACCAGGGGACCGTGAATGGGGCTTCGACGCGGGTTCTCGATCTGGGTCGCGGGGATCGCGCTGGCCTGCGGCGGCGGCCAGGGCGCGGACACCGTCGGGGAAGGGCGGCCGCTGATCGACGGGCTGGGTGGGTACACCATGCCGATCACCACGAGCTCGCCGCTCGCGCAGAAATACTTCGATCAGGGCCTCCGGCTGATGTACGGCTTCAATCATCCCGAGGCGATCCGCGCCTTCGAGGTGGCGGGCCAGATCGATCCGGGCTGCGCGATGTGCTCGTGGGGCGTCGCGCTCGCGCTGGGACCGAACATCAACGCGCCGATGGACCCGGCGGCCGTCGCGCCGGCGATCGCGGCGCTGTCGAAGGCGCAGTCGCGCGCGCTGCTCAGCACGCCGCGCGAGCTCGCCTACGTGGCGGCGCTCGCGAGGCGCTACTCGGACGCGCCGGATGCCGATCGCGCGGCGCTCGATCGCGACTACGCCGAGGCCATGCGCGCGCTCGCGAAGCGCTTTCCGGACGACCTCGACGCGCAGGTGCTCGCGGCCGAGGCGCTGATGGACCTGGCGCCCTGGGACTACTGGACCAAGACCTTCGAACCGAAGGAGAGCACGGCCGAGATCGTCTCGCGCCTCGAGGCCGTGCTGCACCGCGAGCCGAACCATCCCGGCGCGAACCACTTCTACATCCACGCGGTCGAGGCCTCGAACGACCCGGGCCGTGCGCTTCCGAGCGCCAGGCGCCTCGAGACGCTCGCGATCTCGGCCGGTCACCTGGTCCACATGTCGGCGCACACCTACATGCGCGTGGGGATGTACCGCGAAGCGTCGCTCGCGAACGAGCGCGGCGCGAGCGCCGACGAGGAGTACATGGCCTGGTGTCGCTCGGGCGGCCTCTACTCGATGGTCTACTACCCGCACAACCTGCACTTCCTCTGGGCCTCGGAGACGATGGAGGGCCGGAGCGGCGCGGCGATCGCGACCGCGCGGAAGCTGCGCTCGAAGATCGAGGCGGAGACGATCGCCGCGTTCCCGCCCGCCGAGGAGCAGGTGCCCGTGCCGTACTTCGCGCTGGTCCGCTTCGGCAGGTTCGACGAGATGCTGGCCGAGCCCGCGCCGCCCGCGAGCCTGCGCTACGCCACCGGAATGTGGCACCACACGCGCGGCATGGCGTTCGCCGCGCTCGGCCGGCTCGACGAAGCGCGAGCGGAGCTCGCGAAGCAGGACGCGATCGGAGCGGAGCCGGAGCTCGCCGCGCTGCAGTTCCCGGCCGCGAAGGCTTCGAGCCTGCTCGCGCTCGCGAGCGAGGTGCTCGGTGCCGAGATCGCCCTGCGCGAAGGCGAGCGCGATCGCGCGCTCGCGAAGCTAGAGAACGCGCAGCGCCTCGAGTACGAGCTGAACTACACGGAGCCGCCGTCGTGGTACCTGCCGGTGCGGCAGCTCCAGGGCTCGACGCTGCTCGCCCTGGGCCGGCCGGCCGAGGCGGAGGCGGCCTTCCGCGACGATCTCGTCGCTCAGCCCGAGAACGGCTGGTCGCTCTTCGGGCTCGCGGAGAGCCCCC
>VGRW01000115.1 GCA_016875225.1 Deltaproteobacteria bacterium | reverse complement strand
GGGCAGACAGCTGCCGCCGAAGCCGCAGCCGGCGAGCAGGAAGGAGAAGATCGGCGCGACGCTGCGGCTTCCGTCGGCGAGCGTGCAGGCGAGGTAGCGACTCGCGCGCAGGCCGCGGCTCACGTCGACGGTGTCGATCCCGCCGATCGCAGCGCCCAGGTTCGCAAGCTCGTTCGAGAACGAGATCAGCGTCGCGAGCAGGGCATTCGACGCGTACTTGATCATCTCCGCGGTCGGATCGTTGGTGTGCACCAGCTCGGCGTTCGGGAAGCCCGAGTAGAGCTCCTCGAGCGCGGCGCGCGTGAGCTCGTCGAAGGCGCCGATCACGATCCGGTCCGGCTCCATGAAGTCCGAGACGGCCTCGCCCTCGGTCAGGAACTCCGGGTTCACGCCCAGCCCGAAGTCCAGTCCGGCGCGCTTTCCCGACGCGGACTCGAGCGCGGCGCGGACGATGCCGTCGGTCGTGCCCGGCACGACCGTGCTCTTCACCACGACGGTGTGGCGGCCCGCCTTCTCGCGGAGTGCTGCGCCGAGCTCGAGCGCGGCGCGCTCGACCAGGCGCAGGTCGATCTGGCTGCCGTCGAACGGGGTTCCGACCGCGATCAGCGAGAGCTCCGTGCGCGAGACCGCCGCTCGCAGATCGGTCGTCGCCGCGAGCCGTTTGCCCGCGTGCCTCGCGAGCAGCTCGGCAAGCCCGCGCTCGAAGATCGGCGACTGCGCGCGGTTGATCCGTGCGACCCGCTCCGCATCGAGGTCGACGCAAACGAGCTCGTGCCCTTTCTCGGCCAGGCAGGCGGCGGTCACCAGGCCCACGTACCCGGCCCCGACGATCGAGACGCGCATCACTGGTCCCCCGCGCTCGGATGATCGCGGTACCAGAGCAGCGAGCGCCGCAGCGCGTCGTCGAGCGAGATCGCCGGAGCGTAGCCGAGTTCCTCGCGCGCCTTGGCGATGGTCGGACAGCGCCGCACGGGATTGTCGGCGAGGTAGGTCGCGTCGGTGGAGCGCGCGCGAATCACTCCTCCCCGATAGCCGAAGAGCTCGGCCGCGGTTCGCGCGACGCGTTCGGCGAGCTCGGCCACGGAGATCTCGGGTGACTCGGGCCCGACGTTGTACGGCTCGCCCGGACGGCCGCGCACCAGGATCTTGTAATAGCCGGCGATCGCGTCGCCCACGTAGCAGTAGGTCCGGCGCGGCCCGCCGTCCGAGAGCATCTCGATCGGTCGGCCCGCGAGCACGTCCCGCGCGAAGTCGGGAAGCACGCGGCGGTCGCTGATCTTGAGCCCGGGTCCGATGTTGTTGAACGGCCGGGCCATCGTCACCGGCACGCCGTGCACCTGCGCGAAGTTCACGCACAGGGTCTCGCCGAAACGCTTCGATTCGTCGTAGCAGGCGCGCGGTCCCGTGCACGAGACGTTGCCCCGGTAGGTCTCGGGCGTGGGGATCGCGTCGGCGGGCGGGTCGCCGTAGATCTCGCTCGACGAGAAGAACAGGAACCCCGAGAGCGGCCGGGCTCGGTCCGCCTGCCTGCGCGCGTACTCGAGCAGATTGCGCAGGCCGTTCACGTTCGCGTCCATCGTCTCGATCGGGTGGCGCTTGTAGTAGGTCGGCGACGCGATCGAGGCCGCGTGCACGACGTAGTCGAAATCGCCGGCATCGGGCCCGATCGGGTCGGTCACGCTTCGCTGCTCGAGCGAGAGCTGGGGCTCGCCCTCGAGCGCCGCGAGCCAGGCTGGAAGTCCTCGCGCGTAGCTGTCCCAGACCGTCACGCGGATCTTCGGCTGCACCGCTCCGAGGCGGTTCGCAGAGGTCAGCGTCTGGACCAGGTAGTAGCCGAGAAAGCCGGCGCCCCCGACGATCAGCACGTGCTTTCCGGCGAGCCGGGCGAGCTCGCCCGAGAGCGCCGCTCGCAGTCCGGCGAGGTCGGCGTCGACGACGTCCCGGGCGTTCTTCATCGCGGGGCTCCGTCCACGATCTCGAGCCTCGGAATCGGCACGATCCAGCGGCCGCCCCACTCGCGGATTCCCGCGGTGTAGCGGATCACCTCGTCGCGAAGGTTCCAGGGCAGGATCAGCACGTAGTCGGGGCGCGTCTGCGCGATCGTCTCGGGCGCGAGGATGGGTATGCGCACGCCCGCGAGCCAGGTGCCCTGCTTGGCGGGGTTGCGGTCGACCAGGTAGTCGAGGAAGTCGGTCCGGATGCCGCAGTAGTTGAGCAGCGTCACGCTCTTGCCGGCGGCGCCGTAGCCGACGATCCGCTTGCCCGCGCGCTTGATCCCGATCAGCGCGTCGAGAAGCGCGAACTTCGTCGCGTGGACCTGCTCCGCGAAGCCGCGGTAGCGGTCGACGCTCGCGAGGCCGGCCGCGGACTCGCGCGCGCGGAGCTCGCGCACCGCGTCGCTCGCGGGCTTGCCCGAATCCTCCGCGTGGCGCGCGTAGACGCGCAGCGACCCGCCGTGGTTTCCGATCTCCTCCACGTCGAAGACGGCGAGCCCGTGCGCCGAGAGCGCCCGTTCCGCGCTTCCGAACGAGAAGTACGAGAAGTGCTCGTGGTAGATCGTGTCGAACTGGTTGCCCTCGAGAAGCGTGAGCAGGTGCGGAAACTCCAGCGTGATCACGCCCTGCGGCGCGAGCAGAAGCTTCATTCCCGCGACGAAGTCGTTCAGGTCCGGGACGTGCGCAAAGACGTTGTTCCCGAGCAGCAGGTCCGCGCGTCCGTGGCTCGCCACGACGTCGCTCGCGGTGCGGCGACCGAAGAACGCCGAGAGCGTGGGCACGCCGCGCGCGATCGCGGCGGCGGCGACGTTCGCGGCCGGCTCGATGCCGAGCGCGGGAATGCCACGTGCGACGAAGTGCTGCAGCAGATAGCCGTCGTTGCTCGCGATCTCGACCACGCGGCTGTCCTTGCCCAGGCGGAAGCGACCGGTCACCGACTCGCAGTAGCGACGCGCCGACTCGACCAGCGCGTCGACGTACGACGAGAAGTACGGGTAGTCGCCGAACAGCCGTTGCGGGCTCACCGACTCCGCCAGCTGCACCAGGTAGCAGCGCTCGCAGACGCGCAGCCGCAGCGGGAAGAACTCCTCGCTCTGGTCGAGCTGCTCCGGCTTGATCTGGGTCTGGCAGAGCGGCGACATGCCCAGGTCAAGAACCACGTGGCGAAGCGGCTCGCCGCAGAGGCGGCAGGCCGGGTGCGTCTGGGCGGTGCTGGTTCGTAGCGCGGAAGCCGTCACGTCCCTCTCCCTAGCCGAGCACGAGCTTGCGCGCGTCGAAGGCCTCGGCGTAGCCGGAGCTCGACCGGCACTCCACGCCGCGCAGGCGCAGCAGCCCGAGGAAGAGCTCCTCGTCGAACCAGTGCCGGGTCCGTTGCGAACGGAAATGCTCGAGGATCCGCCGGCACTTCTCGCGCGCGACGGCCTCGGAGAGCGGAATGAACGCCGGCGGGCTGCCGAGATCGGCGTCGTACTTGGGAATCTCGTACTCGAGGATCAAGTGGTCGCGGAACGTGTTCCAGGTGAGCTCGGCGATCAGCCGGTGGTCCTGGTGACGATCGGCGCCTCGGTGCGTGAAGATCAGATCGGGCTGGAAATCCGTCTGCGACTCGAATGCGGACTTGATCGCGGCGCCGTCGTAGGGGAAGAACGACTCGCGAAACCCGAGCGTCCGGACGTCGCGCTCGCGCGCCGCAGCGAGGAAGTCGGCTGCGCTGGCGCGCGCCTCGGCGGCGCGCGTCTCGTCGCCGCTGAACACCAGCCAGCGGACCGAGCTTCCCGGATGCGCCGCGAGGAGCGTGAGCATCGCGCCGCCGCAGCCGATCTCGATGTCGTCGCAGTGCGCGCCGAGGCAGAGGATGCGCAGCGGCTCGCCCGCTCCGGGGTCGAGGCTCAGCCTTCGCGCGCTCATCCGTCCTCGTCCTGGCTCGCGATCGCCCGCGCCCGCTGCTCGAGCGCGGCCTTCCGCGCCGCGAGCGCCGGCATCGGCTCGAGTCCGGCGGCGCGAAGGATCTGCTCCCAGCGGTACACACCGTCGTGGCGTCGCAGCACCTGCGCTGCGTTCGTGCGGCGCATGCGCTCGGTCCGCTCGGGCTCGGACTCGAGCTCGGAGAGCAGCTGCGTGATCGACGCAGCATCGGGCTCGATCGGCCGCACCGCGCCGGGCCAGAACTGCGCGTCGAAGCAGGCCGTGCGCGGCGCCTGTCCGATCAGGATCGCGCCACCCGCCGCGCCCTCGACGAAACGCGGCCCGTACTCCTGCTGGCTGCCGCGCTTCTCGGGAAAATCCGAGTTCGCGATGTCGACGACGAAGTAGCGCGTGCGTCGCACGAGGTCGGCGAGGCGGAGCCGGTGCTCGACGTAGTTCGGCATGGGCGGGTTCGACTGCAGCGAATCGAAGTAGTAGAAGCGCTGCGACTTCTCGGCCGCCTCGCGCAGCGCCTGGTGCAGGTCCGGCCGCCGCCGGCCCATCAGGTGCAGATCGATCACGCGTGCGGGACTCGCGCCGCCGGGCGCGAAGCGAAGCGCGTCCACGGAAGGGCGCAGGTGCTCGCAGGGTCGTCCGGCCGCGTTCTGCAGCAGCTCGAGCGCGCCCGCGCAGGGCGAGTAGATGCGATCGAAGCGCCGCAAGAGCTCGATGTCGCCGCGATGCCGCAGCATCGACGTGCTCCAGAGCTCGTCGATGTTCACGAACGCGCGGCGCGCCAGAGCGAGGACCCGCCCCAGCGGATGAAGGCGCGCGAGCTCGGAGAGCGCGTGGAAGGACGCGAAGAGCAGGTCGTAGGGCTCTCCGCGGTCGAGCCGCGCGGGGGCGCGGAAGGCGCCGGGAACGATCCGCTCCAGCCGGCGCTGGATCCGGCCGCCGGGCCGTCCGAGCGGGACGATGTCGACGGCGTCGACCGAGGCGACCAGGTCCTCGAACTCGAAGGTTCCGGTGCGCGAGACCGTCGGGACGATCTGCCGGTCGGAGAGGATCAACACGCGGGCGGGCGCGGGAGATCTCATCCGAATCGGCTCCGTGCAAGGTCGAAAATGCGCCCTTCGGAGGCCTTCTCCGAGCACTTTCGGGGGCAATGGTCCTGTGGACTCGATCGGCAGGCGGCTCCGGCAAGTCAAGCATTCACTGCAGTCGCTTCGGTGCGGCGAACGCGCCGGATGGCTACCCTCGCGCGCCGATGGCGGTGCTCCGGATCAACGGCGAAAGCCATGACGTCGACCTGCCCGGTGACACGCCGCTGCTCTGGGTGATTCGCGATCATCTGGGGCTCACTGGAACGAAGTTCGGCTGCGGGATCGGCCTCTGCGGAAGCTGCACGGTCCAGCTCGACGGCGAGGCGGTGCGCTCCTGTCTGGTTCCGCTCTCGGCGGTCGCGGCGCGCGAGATCGTCACCATCGAGGGCCTGGCCGAGAGCGGGGATTCGCGGCTCTTCGACGCCTGGCTCGCCGAGCAGGTTCCGCAGTGCGGCTACTGCCAGCCCGGAATGATCATGGCGGTGGATTCGTTCCTGCGCGCGACTCCCGCGCCCAGCGACGCCCAGATCGACGCATCCATCACCAATCTGTGTCGCTGCGGGACCTACCCGCGAATCCGCCGCGCGATCCACCGCGCGGCGCGGTCGCGCGAAGCGGCGCGCGACGAGCCGGGCGATGAGACGCGCGACTGACCCGATCGCGAACCTGAGCCGGCGCGGCTTCCTGCAGGCGAGCGGCGCATTCGCGGGCGCGCTGCTGATCGGCGGCCCGCCGTGGACCCGGGGCGCGATCGCGGCGGAAGTGGCGGATCCGGCGAGCGTCGGCCCATGGCTTCGCGTCGCTGCAGACGGAGGTGTCTGCGTCTGGGTGGAGCGGGCCGAGATGGGGCAGGGCGTGCACAGCACGCTCGCCGCACTCGTCGCCGAGGAGCTCGAGGTCGCCTGGGAGCAGGTGACCGTCGAGGCGCGCTGCTTCGACGGCGCGCTGCGAAGCGTCCTCACCGGCGCGAGCGCCAGCATTCGCGAGTCGTGGCTGCCGCTGCGCACGGCTGGCGCCGCCGCGCGGGCCATGCTCGTCACCTCCGCGGCGCGAGCCTGGTCGCTTCCGGTCGAGGAGTGCGTGGCCCGCGACGGACGGGTCCACCACCCGCCCACGGGGCGCGGGCTCGGCTACGGAGAGCTCGCCGCGCAGGCGGCGGCGCTGCCGGTGCCGAGCCAGGTCGAGCTGAAGTCGCCCGAGAAGTTCCGGCTCCTGGGCACCGACCTGCCGCGGCTCGACCTGCCCGACAAGGTCCTCGGCCGCGCGATCTTCGGCATCGATGTCGCGGTCGACGGAATGCTTCACGCCGCGCCCGCGCTCTCGCCGGTGCCGGGCAGCGCGCTCGTGAGCGCGGATCGCGAAGCGGCGCTGGCGACCCGCGGGGTGCGCGCGCTCGTCGAGATCCCGAACGGCCTCGCCGTCGTCGCCGACCACTACTGGCAGGCGCGAAAGGCGCTCGATGCGCTCGCGCCGGTCTTCTCGGGCGGTGAAGCCGTGATCGACACGCCCGCGTACTCGCGGCTCCTCGGCGAGGCGCTCGACACGCCCGGGCTCGTCGCCGGAGCGATCGGCGACCCCGAGGCGGTCTTCGCCGCAGCCACCCGGATCGTCGAGGCGCGCTACGAGGTTCCGTATCTGGCGCACGCGACGATGGAGCCGATGAGCTGCACCGCGAGCGCGCGCGCCGGGACCTGCGAGGTCTGGACGCCGACGCAGGCGCCCCTGCAGATCCGCCGGGACGTCGCTCGCGCGCTGGACATCGATCCCGAGAACGTCACGGTCCACCCGACGCTGATGGGCGGCGGGTTCGGTCGCCGCGCGGAGACGGACTTCGCGGTCCAGGCGGCGCTCGCATCGCGAAACGTCGCGCGGCCGGTGAAGCTGATCTGGTCGCGCGAGGACGACATCCGCCACGACTTCTACCGCCCGGCCTGCGCCGCGCAGCTTCGCGCCGCGCTCGATGGCTCTGGAGCGCCGCAGGCGTTCGCTCTGCACGTCGCCGGGCCGTCCTCCGACCGCGAGCTGCCGAGCTGGCTGCGCGGCGCGATCACGAGCGCCCAGAAGCGGATCGGCTCGCCCCTGGCGCCGGAGGGCTACCTGCCCGACGTCGTCTGGTGGCGGCTTCCGAGCGTGGCGAGATCGGGCATCGACTGGATCGTCGCGGGAAGCTCTCCGCCGCTGAACTACCGCGTTGCGCACCAGCGGCTCGAGTGCTCGCTGGTCGAGAACCCGCTTCCGATCGGCTGGTGGCGCGCGGTGCCCGCCTCGCAGAACGCGTTCTTCATCGAGAGCTTCGTCGACGAGTTGGCGCATGCGGCCTCGCGCGATCCTTTCGAGTTCCGCCGAGCCCTGCTCCCGGGCCGCGATCGCGCGGTGCTCGAGGCTGCCGCGGAGATGTCCGGATGGGGCCGGCCGCGGTCGGACGGCCGCAGTCTCGGGATCGCCCAGTTCGCGATGGTGGGCACCACGGTCTGCGAGGTGGCCGAGGTGAGCGTCGACGGCGCCGGATTGCCCACGGTCCACCGGGTCTACTGCGCGATCGACTGCGGCCGCGCGCTGAGCCCCGGCACGATCCGCGCGCAGGTCGAAGGCAGCATCGTCTTCGGGCTCGCCGCCGCGCTTCGCGGCCGCATCTCGCTTGCGGGCGGCCGGGTCGAGCAGAGCAACTTCCACGACTACCCGATCCCGCGCATGGGCGAGATCCCCGAGATCGAGGTCCGGATCATCGCCAGCGACGCGGACCCGACCGGCGTGGGCGAGCCGGCCACACCCCCGATCGCGCCCGCGATCGCCAACGCGATCTTCGCGGCAACCGGGCGCCGGATCCGCGCGCTGCCGCTGATCGGAGCGGGCTAGCCTGGATTTCTCACCACTCAAACGAGCACAGGCCGGCTGACTTCTGTTAACCGTTGAGTTGCAAGACAAAACGGGCCAACAGAAAGGGCCGACCTGTGCAGACAGAGTGTAGCGCGACGCAGCTTGAGTTTTCGCCGCTGGGACGACGGCCCGTGGTGGGCCGGTTCGACGCGGAGCACGCGAGCAGCGACGGCGGGGTGCTGCTGCTGCGCGAGC
>VGRW01000114.1 GCA_016875225.1 Deltaproteobacteria bacterium | reverse complement strand
GCTACTGGGCGAGCCTACGCACGACCAATCCGATCGAACGGGTGAACAAGGAGTTCAAGCGCAGGACGAAGGCGATGGAGATCACCGGCGGGGAGACGACGACTCACCGCCTGCTGGCCTACGTCGCCCTCACGATGAATCTCGGTTGGAGAAAGTACGCGCTCTCCGCGCCCAAGAACTTCTACACACTTAAAGCCGCTTGACCGGAGCCCGAGCATCCGTCGATCGCGAACTACGTGGTCACCTTCGACTCGGATGAGCGCGAGCTGCACGTGCTGCGAAGGAGTGACTGCGAGGAGATCTGTGAGATTTCGGAGCAGATCGGCTGTCAGGAGGCGATCTCCGAGAGCAGCTCGCAGATCAAGAGCCAGCGCTCCTGCGTCGACGATCTGGAAGACATCGGCGCCACGTCGCTCGACTGCTCGATGATCTGCAGCGAGTCGGACTCGTATTCGTTCTCGACCCACAAGTTCTCGTTCAAGGCGTCGTGCAAGGGGAACTTCATCGCGGACGGCACCCCGTGCGATTTCTCGTTCTCGACCGGCAAGGAGACCATCTGCGGGAACTGAGGGCGCATGGGCTAGGCTGAGCCCGTGCACGTTCCCAGCTTCGATCTCCGCGACCCCGTATTCGAGGCCTTCGGATTCGCGTTCAGCGTCCAGGTGGTGACGCTCGCGAACGTCTACGGGATCGATCCGGAGCGGACCCGCGCGCACGGCGAAGGCGGCGCCTTCGTCGTGCGCGCCTCGGGTCTGGCCAGCGCCGGGCAGCAGGAGCGCCACCCGGGCTCCTGCGAGCTCCGCGTCGAGCCCGCTCCGGACGGCGCGCTGCGGATCCATCTGCGCGCCGAGGCGCCGGAGCCGATCCGCTGCACGAAGCTCGTGCTCCGCGGCCTGGCGACGCCGCTCGAGATCGTCGAGAGCGGTGCCGCTCGCGAGGTGCGCGAGTTCGGCGAGATCCTCGCCTATCCGCAGCGCCTGCCGCTGCCGCTGGTGACGCTGCGCTGCGGCGGCGAGCCGATCGCGGTTCGCTTCGAGGATCCGCGCGTACGCGAGAAGCGCTTCGCGGTCGCGATCGAGCGCACCGGCGAGCGGGCGGGGCAGGGCAGCCTCGAGATCATCCACGAGGAGGACGCGAGCCGCTTCGGGCGCGAGCACGAGGCGCCGCCCTGCGTGATCGCGCGCGGCGACGCGGTCGCGGGCATGCTGGAAGCGCAGCTCGCGTTCGTGCGGCGCGTCTTCGGCCTGCGAGACTGGGCCGAGCGCGAGGACGTTCCGAGCTGGGCGCGCGAGCTTCGCCTGGCGCTCACGCTGCACGGCATGCACTGGACCGGGCGCACGTTTCTCGACTACGCGGGGATGCTCGGCGTGCTTCGCTTCGTCGCCGAGCGGATCGATGGGAAACACGTCCTCGCCTATCTGCCCGGCTGGGAAGGCCGATAGTACTGGCAGTACGGCGACTACCGCCCCGAGCCCAAGCTCGGCGGTGACGCGGGCTTCGCCGCGCTCTGCGACGGCGCGCGCGCGCTCGGCGTTCACCTGATGCCGATGTTCGGCGGCAACTGCGTGAACGCGACGCTGCCGCGCTTCCGCGCGCTCGATCCCAAGGCGGTGCTGAAGAGCGCGACCGGAAACCGCTTCCACGGCAATCAGCCCGACTGGGATTTCGCGCGCGCGCACGACACCGGCTGGCAGGCCTGGCTGAACCCCGGGCATCCCGGCTGGCGCGACGATCTCGCGACGCAGATCGAGACGCTCGCCGCGCGCTTCGGCTTCGACGGCGTCTTCCTCGACACGATCCACGTCTGGACCAACGACGCCGACCACCCCGTCTACGACGGGATCCGCGCGCTCGTCGTGCGGCTGCGCGAGCGGATCCCGAACCTGCTCCTCGCGGCCGAGCACGACTACGACGCGCTGCTCGCGCTGTTCCCGCTGTTCCAGCGCGCCTGGTGGAGCCGCAGCCCCGAGTGGGCCGCGCGCTACGCGCTGCGCATGGCACACCTGTGCGAGGGCGAGCCGGAGGGCCGCACGGGCGTGCACGAGTTCGGCGTCTGGCCCGCGCGAGAGGGCGATCCGCCCTGGCGCGCCGCGCCCGGCTACCTGCCGACGCTCGCCTTCCAGGACGACACTCTGGAGCGCTCGCGCGACCTCGTCGAAGCCGCGATCGGAGCACTCGCCGATTCGCGACTGGCGCGTGTGCGAAATTCAGGCTGACTCCCGAGATCGGCCGACGTAACCTCGGCGCCGGCGGGAGCGTATGGACGGTCGGCGCGACGTGTTGGATGAGCGCGAGCAATCCTGGCGGGGCTGGATGGTCGCGGCGCAGTCCGGCGACGGCGAGGCGTATCAGAGACTTCTGCTGGAGCTGCTGCCGTTCGCCAGGCGCCTGGTCGCTTCGCGCGTGTCGGACGCCGCCGCGCGGGAGGACATCGTGCAGAACGCGCTCGTCTCGATTCACCGCGCGCGGCACACCTATCGGGCTGAGCGCCCGTTCACGCCCTGGCTGCACGCGGTCCTACGAAATGCGATCAGCGACTGGGGCCGATCCCGGGTGCGGCTCTCGCGGCGCGAGGTGAGCTTGGAGATCGATGGGATTCCCGAGCCCGCGGTGGAACCCGCGGACCCGTTCGCCGACGCCATCTCGCCGGAGCTCGAGCAGGCGCTCGCGTCGATTCCGAAGGCGCAGCGCGAGGCGGTCGAGCTGATCCACCTCGAAGGGCTCTCGGTCACCGAGGCCGCGGTCCGCGCGGGCGTGAGCTCCGGCGCGCTGAAGGTCCGCGCGCATCGCGGCTATCGGGCATTGCGGGCGCTGCTGCGGGGGAGAGGCGAATGAGCCCGAGCTCGAGCGAGGATCGCATCCGCGAGCTGGTCCGGGATCTCCGACCCGTTCGCGCGATTCCGCCGCTCCGAGCGGTGGCCGCCGCGGCGCTCGCGGTCTTTCTTCTCATCGTCGCCGCGGGCTGGCTGCTCGGCGGGCTGCAGCCCAGACCCCGCACGGACCCGGCGTGGTCGAGCCCGAGCTATCTCGCCGCGCTCTTCGGCCTCGGGCTGGTCGCGTTCGGCGCCATCAGCGCGGCGCTCGCGTCGGCGGTTCCGGGCCGGGAGCCGACGCTTCGGCTCGGCATGCGACTGGCGGCGTTCGGCGTGGTCACTGCCATTGCGGGCGGGATCGCTGGACTCGCGCGCGGCGACCTCGGCTTCGGAGGCGCGGACCTCGCTGCGTGTGTCACGTGCATGTCGCACGCGCTGCAGCTGGGGCTCGCATCGAGTCTTCTGGCGTGCGGGTTCATCGTCTACGCGGCGATGCGACGGCCGAGCTTCGGCGCGGCTCTGGCGCTCACCGGCGGAGTCGCGCTCGGAGCGGCGGCGGTGCACACGACCTGCCCGAGCGACAGCGCGCTCCACCAGCTGATCGCGCACTCCCTGGCGCCGCTCGTCGCGGCCGCGCTCTTGACTCCACCGCTCGCCGCGCTGCTGCGGCGATTGCGCAGGCGCGAGCTCTAGCCCGCCGATTGCAAGCCGGCGATCAGGCCCTCGGCGAGCCAGACTTCGAGACAGGCAAGCGTGAAGCCGGCGGCGGCGTCTTCACCGATCCGCTCGGCGACCGCGGCGCAGACGGAGCCGAATTCCCGTCCCGCCTCGATCCGCTCCAGCGCGCAGAACTCCGTGTCCGAGAGCGCGCGCTTCCACACGAGCTCGTCGCGGCGATGGATCAGGAGCTTCGACGCGCAAGGCTCGAGCGACGGGATCGGCTCGCCCGCGGAGGCGGCGTCGCCGACGCCCTGCACCGGCCAGTCGAGCGCGAGAAGGCGGTGCGCGGGGACGAGCGCGAAGCGGAGCTCCGACCAATCGTCGGGGGAGACGCAGGCGAGCGCCGACCGCTCGAGCGGCGGCGCGTCGGGCGCGTCGAAGACGTCGACCAGCGCCCATTCGAGCGCGGCCAGGTCGGCGGAAAAGGGCCAGCGCCGCGAGAACGGCTCGGCTACCGGACCGCGCAGGAAGTCGGGAAGGCGCGCGCCCGCGAAGCGAAGCGTGAAGCTCCGCGACGGGTGCGCGATGAGATAGAGCTTCGCCAGATCGTGAAACGCGTCCGCGCCGATCGCCGCGTGGAGCGCGGCGTAGTCCTCGCGAAGCACTTCGTGGATGCGCGCGAAGTATGCGTTCGCGTAGACGTGCAGGCGCTGCGCGGCGGGAATGCCGAGGTCGGATCGGAGCCCGGCGACGACGTCGCGCGCGGAGCCCGCGCCCGACGCCGCGATCGCGCGCGCGAAGTCGAGCTGGACGCGGGGGAGATCGAGCGTCCGGGTCACGCCACGCCCCGACGCGCTGCGACCGCGCGCGTGAGGACCTCTCTCGCGCGCGCGGCCTCGGCCGCGACGCGTTCGAGCTCCGGGATCCGGTCGTCCCACTCGATCAGCGTCGAGATCGGGCCGATCCTGCGGATCACGCGTTCGTACAGCGCCCACACCTCCTCGCGCACCGGATGATCGTGGGTGTCGATCAGGAGCGGACCCGCCTCGCTCGGCCCGGCCAGGTGGATCTGGAACACGCGCTCACCCGGAATCGAGTCGAGATACTTCTCGGCGTCGAGCCCGTGGTTGTGGGCCGAGACGAAGACGTTGTTCACGTCGAGCAGGATTCCGCAGTCGGCGCGCGACGCGATCTGCGCCAGGAACTCCCACTCCGGCATCTCGTCCTCCGAAAAGGCCACGTAGCTGGAGATGTTCTCGAGCGCGATGCGCCGGCCGAGCCGGTCCTGCACCCGCGACACGCGTTCGACCACGTGGCGCACCGCCGATTCCGTGAGCGGCAGGGGCAGGAGATCGTGCAGGTTCTGGCCGTTCACCCCCGTCCAGCTCAGGTGGTCGCTCAGCCACGCCGGCTCGAAGCGCCGCGCCAGGGCGTCGAGCCGCCCGAGGTAGTCGACGTCGAGCGGGTCGCACGAGCCGATGTTCAGCGAGACCCCGTGCAGCGCGAGCGGAAAGCTCGCGCGCACGCTCTCGAGCACGCGCGGCGGGCGCCCGCCGGGCACCATGTAGTTCTCGGAGATCGCCTCGAAGAAGTCGATTCCGAGCGTCTTCGCGCTCGGGTCGGCGAGTATCTCGGCGTAGTGTGTCGGCCGAAGCCCGACGCCTACGCCGAGATACTCCGCCCCGCTCGCACTCTTAAGAGTGGCTGGAATCATCGCGGGGCTCGGCGCCTTCCGTCAGCCCTTCTTCTCCTCGAGCTTCGCCTTGGCCGCGTCGCACTCCTCGGGCGAGAGCATCGTGAAGCCCTCTCCCGCGCAGCCGTTCTTCCCCGCGCAGGCGTTCTTCGCCGACTTGCAGGAGCCGTGGCCCTTGCAGCTGTTCACGCCCTCGCACTTGATCTTCTCGCCGGTCGCGCCGCCCTCGGCCGCGAAGGCGTGGCCGGCGCCGAGCGCGAAGAGCCCCGCGACGGCCGCGGCGAGCGCCGCATTCTTGCTGCGAATCATCGATCGTTCCTCCGAATCCGTGCCCCGACAGGGGCGCATGGAATTGCGGCGCCGGGAACATCCCGGGCCGCGAGCCTCTGGTACAGCCAGCCGTCGAGCGAGAGCGGCCCGGCGCCGAACACCGCGAGCCCCGAAAGGAGCACGAGGTAGGTGAACTCCGAGAGCGCGAAGAGATCCGAGAGCGAGTGGATCTGCTCGCGAAGCGCGGTGAGAAGCGCGACCGCCATCACGCCCATGAGCAGCGGCGATGCGAGGCGCGTCGCCAGTCCCAGCAAGAGCAGGGCGCCGCCGACGAGCTCGGTTCCGGCGACGAACGGCGCCTGCAGCTGCGGGGCCGGGATGCCCAGCCCCGCGAAGAACTTCACCACCCCGTCCAGGTCGTGCAGCTTTCCCCAGCCGCTCTCGAGAAAGACCCAGCCGACGGTCGCCCGCGCCGCGGTCGGCGGCAGCCACCCCAGGCGGCGTTCCAGCTCAGCGGCGATCCTCGCGCTCTCCATCGGGCACTCCGTCTCCGTTTCTGGCCACTTCTACGAGCGGCGGACGGCGGCGGTTACCGACGGTGCCCAGGACTGGACTCGAACCAGCACCCCATTGCTAAGACCAGGCCCTCGAGACGAGTCGTGAGCCGCGCAAGTAGGCGAGATGACGAGACTTCGCAGGGTTACACGGAGCAGTGACGCACTCGATCAGGGCCAAACGGACCGAAGTCCCCCCACAGTCCCTCGGGGGTGTGGTTGCGTAGCGCGGGCCCGCTACGTCGGAAACGCTGCACCTCTCGCCGGGGCGCCGAGGCTCGTGACCCCTTTCGCAGCCTGAGAGCGGCTACGCCGTCTCGGCGAGCTGCGCGTCTCCGAGGCGACGGGCGGCCTGTCGTTCACGCCCGCGAGCGAATCCGTTCACTGACTCGCTCGGCGCGCACACATCCGCCCCGGCCCCGCGGCACCGTTCTGGCAGTCGCAACCGCAGTGGTCTTGGTTGCGTCACGCGCCGCACGCCGCAAGCAGCCGGCGCAATACACACGGCGCACGCCCGAGGTGACGCCACTCTACGCGGCCGTTCGAGACGAGCTCGAGACTTACCTCGCTCGGGCACACGACCGCGAGCGCATTGTGCCGCGCTTTGTCGAGCGCGAGCTGCGCGCGTACCTGCAGTGCGGTCTGCTCCGTCACGGCTTCGTGCGCGCGCGTTGCGCCGACTGCGGCCTGGACCGGCTGGTCGCGTTCTCGTGCAAGGGACGCGGCTTCTGCCCGGCCTGCGTCGGCCGGCGCATGGCCGACACCGCCGCGCACCTGGTCGACCGCGTCCTGCCCCAGGCACCGGTGCGCCAGTGGGTGCTCTCACTTCCCCACTCGCTCCGCTACCGGCTCGCCTTCGACGCCGAGCTCTGCAGCGCGGCGCTCGACGTCTTCATCCGCAGCGTCTTCATCTCACTCCGGCGCCGCGCACGCGCTCGCTTCGGCGTGCAGGCCCGCATCGCCCGCTGCGGCGCCGTCACCTTCGTGCAGCGCTTTGGCGACGCGCTCAACCTGAACGTCCACTTCCACTCCCTTGTCCTCGACGGCGTCTACCTGCGCGAAGCCGATGGCTCTGCACAGTTCCGCACTCTGGCACCACCGACGGATGCAGAAGTCGAGCGGGTCGCTGCTTCGATCGCACTTCGCCTGATCCGTCTGCTCGAACTCCGCGGGCTTCTCGCCGGGAACCCCGACGAGACAGACCCGCTGGCGCGCGATGGCAGCACGCTCGGTGAGCTCTACGCCGCCTCGATCCGACACCGAACTGCGACGGGCCCACGGGCCGGCCGGCGCGTAGCGCGCGTCGGCGACCGCATTGCTGCGGACGACCTCGAACCGCCGCGAAGCAAACGCTGCGCGATGGTCAACGGCGTCAGCCTGCATGCAAACGTGGCCGTCCCCGCGCGGGACCGCAAGCGCTTGGAGCGGCTGTGCCGCTACGTCGCGCGGCCGCCGGTCTCTACCGCGCGGCTCGCGGCGCAACCCGATGGCCGTCTCCGCTACCAGCTCAAGCGCCGCTGGCGCGACGGCACGACGCACGTCGTCTTCGAGCCCGGCGAGCTTCTCGAGCGGCTGGTCGCGCTGATCCCACCACCGCGCGCGCATCAGGTCCGATACCACGGCGTGCTCGCACCCGCTGCGGCCGGCCGCGCCGGGATCTGCTGTGACCGACGACTTGCGGAGCACTCCAAGACTGACTCGTCGCGCGGCCAGCTCGCCCCGGGAAACGATCGCGCAGGCAACCCGATCGACACGACCTCGCGCAGTTCAGCTCGCCCATCGAGCCGATCGGGAAACTCCTCGCACGCCTGCGGGGATCGCGATTCGAACGGGTTTGTCTCCGCTCCCAACCCGCGCGTACCGGCTCCTCCGCGCGCGCGCCGGCTCTCGTGGTCCGCGCTCATGCAGCGCGTATTCGTGCGCGACGTCCTCGAGTGCCCTTCCTGCCGCGGTCGCATGCGCGTGATCGCCGCGATCGAGCAGCCCGAGATCGCCGCCGCCATCCTCGGCTCGCTCGGACTCGCGAGTCGCGCGCCCCCAGCCGTCCCAGCCCGCCAGGCCGAGCTCTTGTGCGACCCCGACCTCGAGCTCGCAGGCCCGGCCGACGACTTCACCGAGCCGCCCTCCGACTGACCCCCGCCACGGGATCCGGCAGCCCAAGCGCACTCCCCAATCGGCGACCCCGGCTCGCCGCGTCCGCCCCACC
>VGRW01000113.1 GCA_016875225.1 Deltaproteobacteria bacterium | reverse complement strand
CGTCGTCGACGGCGGCGGAGTCACGTCCCCCTGCGCGCCCGACTCCGTGCGCGCGAGCGCGGCCTCCTGCTCACGGGTCTCTCGCTCCAGCGCGTCGAGCTCCGCCTCCGTCGGCAGGAGCTCCTCTTGCGCAGGCCCGCCGAGCCAGGCGTCGATGCGACCGCTCGAGTACAGCCAGGAGCCCGCCGCGCCCGCGGCCAGAATCAGCGCGAGCGCGGCGATCCATCCGGAGCTCCGGCGGGGCCTGCGCCGCGCGGGCGACGGTGTCTCGCTCGTGACCGAGCCGCGCAGATCGGCCGGCGGCGTCTGCGCGGAGCGGTCGCGCTGGACCTTGCGCAGCGCGTCGAGGATCGTGCTCACCGCGCTTCCTCGAGCTCGCGCAGCCGCGGAGTGGTGTAGTCGAGCGACTGGTACAGAGCGACCAGCGTCTCGGGACCGAGCTGATCGCTGGGCTCCAAGCCGTGCGTGCGCTGGAACACGCGCAGGGCGCTCGAGGTGAGCTCGTCGAACTCCTCGCTCGCATCCCCGGGCTCCAAGTATCCGAGCTCGGCGAGCCTGGCCTGCAGCCAGCGGATCGGGCGGCCTTTCATTCCGGGCAGAAGCACGGGCACCGACTCGAAGTTGGTCCAGAGATAGAACGTGCGACCGGTCCAGCTTCGCTCGAGCTCGGCCAGCGGCAGCGCGACCGCCTCGCCGGCGATCTGCAGCTGCGCCGTGCCCGCGTCGTCCAGGCCGAGCAGCGCGACGTAGCGGCGCTCGCCGGGGCGCGACTCGAACTCGAGCACGGCGGGAAGATCCAGGCTGGTCAGCATCTGGAGACCTCCGCGCAGCGAGAGCACGTTCAGCGGCGCAATCGCGCGCACGGCGTCGGAATAGCGATCGGGATCGAGCTCGGCGCCGATCGGCTTGTCGTAGCCCCAGGCCATGAGCAGCGCCTGCATCGCCTCCGCGGCGCTCACGAGCTCCCCGCGCGCATCGACCCCGATGCCGAGAGCCGGCGCGGAGGAGACCGGCGCGATCGCCGTGGCCGCGCTCTCCTGGGAGTCGAGCGCGACACGCGGCGTGAACGCGGTGACGGCGAGCCCGAGCAGCACTCCGATCGCGACCAGGCCGAACGCGATCGGAAGGCGCAGACCCCCTCGCGAAAGCCCGAGATCTCCGTCGCGGGCAGCTCGCGCGAAGCCCGGCGCACCAGTCTCGCGTCGATCTGCCGGCTGCCTTCGGAGTAGCCCGCGAGCAGGGCGCGGTCCGCGACCGCGTTGATCAGGCGCGGAATGCCGCGCGAGACGCGCGTGATCGCGCGCACCGCTCCGGGCGTGAAGATCTGCGGATCCGAAAGGCCGGCGACGCGCAGCCGGTGCTCCAGATACTCGCCGACCTCGCTTCGCGTGAGCGCGCGCAGGCTCCAGCGGACCGTGATGCGCTGGCGCAGCTGGCGAAGATCCGAGCGCGCCAGATTCTCCTCGAGCTCGGGCTGCCCGATCAGCACGATCTGCAGGAGCTTTGCGCGGTCGGTCTCGAGGTTCGAGAGCAGCCTCACCTGCTCGAGCACCGCCGGGTCGAGGTTCTGCGCCTCGTCGATCACGAGCAGCACGCGCCGGCCCGCGGCGTTCTTCTCGAGCAGGAATCGATTCAGCGACTCGAGCAGCTCGGTGCGCGTTCGCACCGCCGTCGGCAGGCCGAACTCGCGATTGATCGCGGAGAGCAGCTCGAGCTCGCTCGGGCTGGGATTGAAGATGTAGGCGATCTCGGCGCCCTGCCCGATCCGATCGAGGAGCGTCCGGCACAGCGTGGTCTTGCCCGTGCCGACCTGGCCGATCACCTCGATGAAGCCCTCGCCCTCCTCGATCCCGTACAGAAGGTGCGCGAGCGCCTCGCGATGAGAGGCGGACAGGAACAGGTAGCGGGGGTCCGGCGCGAGCGAGAAGGGCTTCTCGCGAAGGCCGTAGAACCCGGTGTACATCGAGCTTGCTCCTAACCTGCTGAACTTCGGCGGGTCGCCGGGCAGGGTGATACTCTGCGCCGCGTATGTCCAACCCCCCGCGCGGAAACGGGATCGCCGGCGTCGACGTCGGCGCGAGCCTGTGCAAGCTCGTCCTCTCGGGCGAGAGCGAGTCGCGCGCGAGGCGATTCCCGTCTTCCGATCTGCGCGGCGTGCGCGCCTGCCTCGGCGAGTGGAAGCCGGAGCGGGTGATCGCGACCGGCGGAGGCGCGGCGAGGCTCGAGCGCGAGCTCGCGCACCTGCGCGTGCACACGGTTCCGGAGTTCGCCGCCTGGGCGCGCGGGGCTCCGCTGCTCGCCGCGCGAGAAGGGCTCGACCTGCCGGGTCACTATCTGCTGGTCTCGCTCGGCACCGGCACGTCGGTCCTGTCGCTCGAGGGCGGCTCCGCGAAGCGCGTCGGCGGCAGCGCGCTCGGCGGCGGAACCCTGCTCGGCCTGGGCCGGCTTCTGCTCGGCGTCGAGACGTTCGAGGAGATCTGCGCGCTCGCGTCGCGCGGGGATCGGCGCCGCGTCGACCTGCTCGTCGGCGACATCTACCCGAGCGGTGAGATCTCCCTTCCGCTCGACCTGAACGCGTCCAGCTTCGCCAAGCTCGACTCGCGCGACCCCGCCGATCTCGCGCACGCGCTGATGGGAATGCTCGGCGAGAACATCGCGCTGATCTGCGGCACGCTCGCGCGCAGCCACTCGGCGCAGGCCGTGGTCTACTGCGGCTCGACGCTGGTCCACAATCCGGAGCTGCGCGAGACACTGCAGTGGGTGACCACGGCCTACGGCGCGCAGCCGCACTTCCTGGACGCGGGCGCGTACTGCGGTGCGTACGGAGCCGCCGCGCTCGCGGACGAGATTCCGGCGCATCCGGCCTAGCCCGCGCCCTCGCGCCGGCGCTCGAGTCGGTGCAGGCGGTCGCGCAGGACCTTCAGCTCCTCGTTCGCGCTCGCGAAGCGCTGCTCGAGCTCGAGTCGCGCGCGCACTTCCTCGTCGAGTCGCTTCTCGAGCAGCGCCTCGTGGTCGCCGACCGGCAGGATTTCGGCGGGGGAGATCTCGTCGGCGTGGCTCGGAAAAGTCTCGCGGCCCTCGTCCTCTTCCGCGAAGAGCGCCGAGACCGACGGCTCCGCGCTGGCCGCGCGCCGACGCGCGAGCAGGACGCCCGCCGCGATCAGAAACGCCAGAGCCAGAAGCGCTCCGAGCACCAGCCCATACGGGAAGGGCGCCCCCGGGGTCTGCGTCACGGGAACGACCGAGGGCACGGGCGCTGCAGCAGGCTTCGGGGCGGGTGCGGGAACGGGGACGGGGACGGGCGGTGCCTCGACGACGGGCGCGGGTTCAGGCGTCGGTGCCGGCTCCGGCACCGCTTCGGGCTCGGGCTCGACCGCGAGCGGGCCGAGCGTCTTTGCCGGCTCGAGCGCGCGCGATCCGGCGGGCGCCTCGAACTTGGCCAGCCCGGGCTCCGCGAAGTCGACCACCAACCGCGGCGGATTGGAAAGCGTGTAAGCGCGAACGCTTCGCGACCGCGGCTCGACCGCGACGTGCGTACCGCCCTTCATCTGCGTCACCGAGACCGTGCCCACGTGCGCAAGCCCCGTCGAGATCACCCGGCTGGCCTGCGCGGGCGCGGCCGCGATGTAGAAGCTCTCCTCGCCCGGCTCGGGGCCGTTCTCCCAGACCACCTCGACGTCGCCGTCGAGCTCGATCACCAGGCGCTCGAATCCGGAGTGCTCGCCCACGCGGACGTCGCGGATCCGCGCCGGCGCGCCGCCGTCCGCGCGCGCGGGCTCGTGCGCGATCGCGAACGAGGCGAAGAGCACGACGAGAATCAGAGCTGCGCGCTTGGTGCACATCATCTGCCATCCCGTGGATCGGCAAGCGGTGTCGTAAACTACAGGACGCGTATGGTCGGCACGAGCACGGGCACCGGGGCCCGCCCTTGAATCCGGAGCGGGTCGTGGCGCTTCTGGCCGCGCTCGAGCACGCGTTTCGCGAGCTCGACCCGCCGCGAATCGCCGAGCTCCGGAAGGCCGTGTCCGAGCCGCTCGCCCGGCTCGAGGCCGAGCCCGCGCCGCCGGGCGATTCGGGGCCGGCGCTGGCTCGCCTTTCCGAGGCAGCCGCGATCGCCGCGCGCGCCGCGCACCTGTTCTGCGACGAGGCGAAGCCGGAGCAGGCGATCGCGCGCTTCTTCGGGAGCCTGTCCGAGCACGCGCACGCGCAGGCGGCGCTGTACGCGCTGCGCCGCGGGCACGCCTCGATCGGGCGCTACTTCGCGCTTCCGGAGTGGCACGAACGGCTCGACGAGCTCGATCCCGCGCCGCGCGACGGCGTGCGCGTCGGCCTCTTCGAGGCGGGAAGCGCAGGCGGCGGCGCGCGCACCACCGCCTTCTACGTGCCGGAGCGCTACGAGCCGAGCCGCGCCTGGCCGCTCGTCGTGGCGCTTCACGGCGGCGGTGGAAGCGGACGCGACTTCCTCTGGACCTGGCTGCGCGAGGCGCGAAGCCGCGGCTACCTGCTGCTCGCTCCGAGCTCGCAGGGCAGCACGTGGAGCTTTCTCGGCCCGGACGTCGACGCGGTGCGGCTGCGCGGGCTGATCGACGGGCTCTGCGAGAACTGGAACGTCGACCGCTCGCGCATCCTGCTGACCGGGCTCTCGGATGGCGGGACCTACGCGCTCTACCGGGGCCTGGCGGAAGGCGCCGAGTTCGCGGCGCTCGCTCCCGGATCCGGCGTCCTGCACCCGTCGAATCTCAGCAACGGAAATCTCGACCGCGCGCGGGCGAAGCCGATCTACCTGATGCACGGCGCGCGGGACTGGATGTTCCCGGTGCAGGTCGCGCGGCTGGCGCGAGATCTGCTGCTGCGCGCGGGCGCGCGGCTGGTCTACCGCGAGATCGCCGACCTGTCCCACGCGTGGCCACGCGAGGAGAACGCGCGCATCCTCGACTGGTTCGAGCAATTGCGGCCGCCGCCCGGCACGTGACACCATCTCGCGAGCGCCCCGGCTGGTTGACCCTCCCCGGGAAACAGGTAAAGTGCGGCACCCCATGTACGCGGTCGTGAGAACAGGCGGAAAGCAGGTCCGGGTCCAGCCCGGCGATCTGGTCGATCTGGACCTGATCGAAGGCGAGCCGGGCCAGCGCGTCGAGCTCGCCGAGGTCCTGATGATCGGGGGCGAGCAGATCACCGTCGGACGGCCGCTGGTCGCCGGAGCGAAGGTCGTCGCGACCATCCAGGGCGATGCCAAGGGCCCGAAGCTGCGCATCTTCAAGTTCAAGCGGCGCAAGCGCTATCGCCTGACCAAGGGGCACCGCCAGCACTTCACGCGCGTGAAGATCGACTCGATCGAGGTCTAGAAATGGCGCACAAGAAGGGTCAGGGCAGCACGCAGAACGGGCGCGACAGCAACTCGCAGCGCCGCGGCACCAAGGTCTACGCGGGCCAGCCGATCCGCGCCGGCGGAATCATCGTGCGCCAGGTCGGCTCGGTCATCCATCCGGGCCGCGGCGTGGGAATGGGCCGCGATTTCACGCTCTTCGCGCTTCGCGACGGCATCGTGAAGTTCTCGGACAGACGCAACCAAAAGCTCGCTTCCGTAGTCGACATCTAAGGCTTCGGAGCGAACTCCCCGCCCTCCGGGGGGCTATCATCGGCGGTCATGTCGTCCCCGGACTTCATCGACGAGTGCCGCATTCACGTGAAGAGCGGCGACGGCGGGCGCGGCTGCTGCTCGTTCTGGCGTGAGAAGTACGTGCCGCGCGGCGGACCCGACGGCGGAACCGGGGGCCGCGGCGGCTCGGTGAGCCTGGTGGCTGACAGCTCGCTGGCCACGCTCCTCGACACCCACGGGCGCAAGTTCTACCGGGCCGACCGCGGCAAGCACGGCTCGGGCGGGCGCAAGGACGGCCGCGGCGGCGAGGACGTGCTGATCCGCGTGCCGCTCGGCACGGTCGTGAAGGACGACGAGACGCGCGCCGTGCTGGTCGAGCTGATCGCGCCCGGACAGACCTGGCTCGCGGCCCAGGGCGGACGCGGCGGTCGCGGCAACGCATGCTTCGCCACGCCGACGAACCAGGCCCCGATCACGGTCGAGCCGGGCACTCCCGGCGAGGAGCGCTGGCTGCGGCTCGAGCTCAAGGTGCTGGCCGACGTGGGGCTGCTCGGGTTTCCGAACGCGGGCAAGTCGACGCTGATCTCGCGCGTCTCGGCCGCGCGCCCGAAGGTCGCAAGCTACCCGTTCACGACGCTGCACCCGCACCTGGGCATGGTCGAATCCGGCGGAGCCCGCTTCGTGATCGCCGACATCCCCGGGCTGATCCCGGGCGCGCATCGCGGCGCGGGACTCGGGCACCGCTTCCTGCGCCACGTCGAGCGCACGCGATTGCTCGTGCACCTGCTCGACCCCGAGCCGGCGCTCGCGGGGGGCGATCCCAAGCGGAGCCTGGCCGGAGACTACGACGCGCTTCGCGCGGAGCTCGAGGCCTACTCCGCCGAGGGGGCCGCGCGCGCCGAGATCGTCTGCGTCTCGAAGGCGGACCTGATCGCCGACCCGGCCGAGCGAGCGCAGCTCGACGAGGAGCTTCGCGCGCGCGGGCTCGAGCCGGCCTGGATCTCGGCCGCGACCGGCGAGGGCATCGAGGCGCTGGTCCAGCGGCTCGCGCGCGAAGTCGCGCGGCGATGAGCCGATCCGGGCTCGCGCGCGCCAGGCGCGTCGTGGTGAAGATCGGCACCTCGCTTCTGACACCGCCCGGTGACGCGGTCGGCTCGCGCCGCTTCGGCTCGTTCGCAAAGCAGATCGCGGCCGAGATCGCGGGGCGGCGCGAGATCGTGCTGGTCGCGTCCGGCGCGGTCGGGCTCGGCACGCGGCGCCTCGGCCTCGCGCAGCGCCCGCGCTCGATCCCCGGCAAACAGGCCGCCGCGGCGGTCGGGCAGATCGACCTGTGCCGGCGCTTCGAGCGCGCGTTCGCGCGCGAGGGCCTGCTCGTCGGCCAGATGCTCCTCGACCACGCGGGCTTCGCGGATCGCGAGCGCTTCCTGAACGCGCGCCGCACGCTCGCGCAGCTTCTCGCCGACGGCGTCGTGCCGATCATCAACGAGAACGACTCGGTCGCGACCGAGGAGCTGCGCTTCGGCGACAACGACCAGCTCGCAGCACAGGTGGTGAACACGTGCGGCGCGGATCTGCTGATCCTGCTCACCGACATCGACGGCCTGCACGACCGCGACCCGCGCGAGCCGGGCGCGAAGCGCATCTCCGAGGTCGCCGAGGTGAGCGCGAAGCTGCTCGCGATCGCCGGCGGTGAGGGCAGCGCGATGAGCACCGGCGGAATGCGCTCGAAGCTGCTGGCCGCGCGCGCGGCCAGCCGATTCGGCGTGCCGACCGTGATCGCCGACGGCCGCGCGCGCGGCGTGCTGCGCCGCATCCTCGAAGGCCAGGACGTGGGCACGCTGGTCCGCGCGGCCACGGATTCGCTCTCCTCGCGCAAGCACTGGATCGCCTTCACGCTGAAGCCCCGCGGAGAGCTCTCGCTCGACGCAGGGGCCGTGCGTGCGCTTCGCGAGCGCCGCGCGAGCCTGCTCCCCGCTGGCGTGACCCGCGTCAGCGGGCGCTTCGGCATCGGCGACCTGGTCGCCTGCGTCACGCCCGAGGGCGAGGAGATCGCGCGCGGGCTCGTCTCCTACGACGCGCGCGAGATCGCGCGCATAAAGGGCCAGAAGACCTCGCAGATCGCCGAGCTTCTCGGCTACTCAAACGGCGACGAGGTCATCCACCGCGACAATCTGATCGTGCTCTAAGCGCGCGGCGCGCGGTGACGGGGCAGGGAGCGTCGAGGCGTCTCGCGTGCTCGGTCCTGACTGACCGTTTTGGGCGGCCACCGGGGCAGCGCTGCCGAACGGACGATCCCCGTCACTTGGCGCCACTGGGCCTAATGGATTTTAGACGGCGCATCCTTGGGGTCTTCGCTACTCGCCTCAGAACGATAATCCGGTCACGCGGTGTCGCTCTTCCCTTGCGTTCGTTACCCCAGATCCGTGTGGTCTTGGTTGACTCGTCGTAGTCGTCCTTGGAGATCTCTACTAGCTCAAAGGGAACGAGGTCCTCGATCTCTTCCCAGATACGGACAGCCAGTGGCACACATTGACCTGCTTCCACAACGTCCCCAACCACCAGAGCGAGAATCCCGTTCAATCGCATTATCTGGCCGGAGGAAGCAAGGAAGTTGGAGGTCAAGCGGCTTTAAGTGTGTAGAAGTTCTTGGGCGCGGAGAGCGCGTACCCC